>CAYLIX010000043.1:1911-10030 GCA_964383775.1 uncultured Planctomycetia bacterium | reverse complement strand
AGAATGCTGAGTTGACGAGTTAAATGACCGCGGGCTTTAGGTTGGAGAGTATTCTGTATCCCTGCGCTCTAATCCCGAATTGTCTGTCTTTAATCATAAACATCATCGTCTCTTCTTATCCTTTGGGCCTCCTAAAGAACGTAAATAGTATCTTTCCTCTTCTTCCTACCAAAAAGTATATTGTCTTTTCAAAGCGGCGCAGTATGCGCGTAGACTCTGTATGTATCTTTGCCTTGTATATCCCCGGCCTTAAACTGAAACCATAAATACCACCATGGTAATCCTGCAGCTTACCCGGATATACAGGCCTGCCAACACTGCCTTCTGCAAAAGTTTATCAAATATGTCATGTATGTATACAGTTATCCTCGGTTTTATATGAATATTGCCAGTATTATTTAAGACTACTTTAGTCTCTAATCCATCTTTGCCTTTGCGATTCCGTAATTGAAAATTGTCTACCTGGCAGCTTACCTCTTCGGTCCCCTTTATTACTGCATAGAGCGATACGCTGAATACCACGTTTACTGCCTGCTCTCCCTGAGGTGATGGCCTGAAGGCTATCATCGTTGCCAGTTCCCCGCGGATATCCTTTGGAGCAGTCACTCTACACAAGACTTCCTTCTCTTCATCCGGCTCCAGATCAAACTCCATGGGAGTTATCTCAAGCCAGGATCCGAGTGGCATCTCTTTATCTCTCTTAGTCATATGCCAATATCGTGGCTCTACCTTTACATGTATCGTATCTGCAGAATCATTGTGCGCTGTATACGTTACCTCTTTCGTCCCTTCTTCAGAGAGCGTCATCGTCCTTGTAACCGGAGAGACGGTTATTGCTGCAATATTAGCGTATGCACTACAGGCTATTATGCATGATAATGCCAAAACCACTGATATCGAGATTACTCTCTTCATAAAGATCTCCTCCCCCTATTATATTTCCCCTTATTAATCATGAAAGAGCTCCAGCGTTATAGTGTTTGTCTTATATTCGCGCGCCTCTCTTGCGCGTTCAAAATTGGCAGCGATATATAGATATATAGGCGATTCCGGGTTGAGTATATATATGCGTTCATCAGTAACTGGATCACGCCATCCTGTACCTATGCCGGTCGTGCTTATAAAAGTGGAGTATTCATCACCCGTTTGAGAAAAGTCCGCTCCTATCTCAGATTCATCGACTACATTCGGATTTATATTATCATTCAACCATACAGTGGAGCGCTTGTCCTTAAGCCATGACCATTCGCCTTTCGCCTCTTCAGCACCCCACATACCACCTGTATCGCTCTCAAAGAATATCTTGTATTCCGGAGTATTTACAGGCTCTCCATTATCCTTCTCTTTGGGCACAGGTATATTGGTATTAAGTTCATCCAGTACCATCCATGCCACTGGGCATGTAAGGAATGGCGCGCCCACAGCCATGATGCCTGCAGGCTGTTGATCTATATACTTATCAGGGTCTCCGGTATATTGAGGTGAAGCGTTAGTGCCCATATTGTCTGTATAGACTTGCGCTCCCCATGAAGGATGGAGCGTATCATATGCTATCTCAAGATAGTGGTCTGCTATCTTCCAGTCGCTATTGGTCTCTGCATTTAACCAGCCTATTTTACCTGCAGGGTCTACCTGGTTATCAGACCTCTTCTTAATTGCAACTGAAAGCGCAGCAGGCGTCTCTTTACGCCTTGCATATCTTACATTTGAAAAGTATAAGTCTCCAGTATATACAGTATCATCTGGATCACTAGGGGCACCTATCTGCTCGCCTGTAACTGTAGCGGCAAAGAAGACTTTCTGGTTTGAAAGATCGAGTCTGCTATCCCTTATCTTAAAGTCATCTACTGCTATATTGACCTCGTGCCAGCCATTATCCAGTGCTATGCCATATTCAGAGAGTTTGATCTTGGAGATCTCATATGTCTTGGGTATATTATTTGAACGCATGCCTATTATGAGATCTACTCCAGCAGGTTTCTTAACCCAGAAATTCAAATATGCGTCATTGAATCTTGACAGGTCCTTCACAGAAGTCTCATCTACTGTGCCCTTGCCTGGGTCTGCATTTCCTTCCTGGATAAAGATACCTGCCCAGCCATTCTTTACTATTGAATATGATGCCTTAAGAGACTCGGTATAATTGGTCGGGTGCTCATCTGTAACAGTGCTAAGCGTAACACTGCTATTATTTATACCATCTCCATCATCATCTTCACCATCTTCATCTGCATCTAGATCAGAGTCTATAATACCCAATCCACCATAGAGGCCATCGTCTATAAGAAGATTGAAGAAATCATTGAATGTAATGTCTGTTGCATTTATACTTGCCTCGCCTCTTTCACCAGCATAATCTGCCCGAATCTTGCCTGAATTTATGGCCTGGTTAGGGGTAAAGATTACAATGCCTCCAGTAGTTGCATTGAATGTACCTTTATTGCCAGGGTTTGACCAGTCAGGATAGATATCTACAGTATCGCCATCAGCATCATACCCGCTTGCCTTAAAAGCCTTGGGCATATTTATAGGGATGGTTAAACTTGCTGGATAGACCCCTATGTTATCCAATGCACTCGTCACCTCAGTATCATATCTTACATTGTCTACGTGAAACGTAAGCCCAAAACTTGATGGCAGCTGACTATCTGAATTGGCTACCATAAAGAGCTGCGCAAGCTCAGAAAGATCTACACTGGAAAAATGCGTGGCAATGGGTAGAGAGATAAATCTCCATTGGTTATCACTCGGCATATTGTATGGTGGGTTGCCAAGCTCCACCCACACAGGTCCAGAACCAACGTCATCTTGTATGCCTATCTTAAGCGGGGTCTCAGTCTTTACCCAGAATTTAATAGAGCCATTTGCATATGCGCTCATATCCTTGCCCTGCGCATTCCAGAAGCCTCTTCCATCCGGCCCATCAGGATCCCATATCACACCAAACCCAAACCATGTCCTCGCAGGTATAAGCGCCTTATTACTAAAATCCGCTTCACGCTTATCATTATAATCTATCTCCATGTATATATTATTCCACCATTGGATCACAGAATCTTTATCCAGACGTAGTCCTTCTGGGTATACATAGCTCTCGCTGAGTACACCGAATTCATCCCCTGCAAAGGCAAACCCAGAGACAAAGATGCCCAGTATAATTCCCCCGATTATAGTGGCAATCAAGCGCCTCTTCATATTAACCTACCTCCTTGTAATAGTCAGTCTATTTACCATATATATACTATCCTAATTCTATATTAATTTATACCTTAAATAAGTACATAGTATCCATTCGTTTAAAAACCGGACAAATCTTATCCACCTTACACAGAGCGGCATTCCAGATCTTCCACCCGATTATAGTATATTATCATATAATATACTATAATCAGTTGACTTTTCTTAAATATAGCTCCATGCCTTTAGTCCGCTAGATAGACTCCGTACGTCTATTTGTCTATACCACCCCTGCTTCCGGATCTATTAGGCCTTGTGCCCGGGGTACGCTTTAAGATAGTCTCCGAGCGTACCCCTATCTTCCGAAAGATGGGCTATATGACACACAAAGATCAATTAGCCTTCTTTGTGATTGTTATTCGTGATAAAGCTCCAGGGTAAGTGTATTTGTTGTATACACCTGGGCTTCTCTTGCATTGGTAAAGTCGGCCGCTATATAGATATTTAAGCTATATAGGTCGGTCCCTGCTATCAGATTCGTATTAGTAGAATCCCATGCAAGGTCCTTACTACCAAGGTCAAAATCCCTTGACATAGCACCTGAGACCCAACCAGTTGAAAGACCGCGCGCCTCTACTATAGTCGCGTAATCTTCACCATTGGTAAAGCTCTCAACCAACTCACCTGTGTCCAGTATGCCATCGTTATCAGCATCAACCCACGCGGTTCCCTTCTTATCCTTTAGCCAGAACCATGACTTCTCTGAACCTGCTACAGAGGTATCTTTATCATACCCTGAGGTAAACCAGACCTTATAGCCTGGAGTGCCTATTGCAGCATATTCAGGATCAGTCGTAGGAAGATCTGCTGTTGACGTAGTAACTGGAGTTTCAACAGCGGTAGTTGCCAATGCATCATCTGTTACCAATATTGCCATCGGGCATGCAAGTGCATCGTTCGTTACACCTATCAAGCCTGCTGGCTGTTCAGTATTAACCTCGAGAGGTTTTCCAGAATACTTTGGATTTGCAGCAGTACCCATGTTGTCTGTGTATATCTGGACTCCCCAACTAGGTTCATCAGCAGTATATCCTACCTTTACATACTGACCTGAGACCTTCCAATTGGTTGTTCCTGCGGTTACACCTGCCCAACCTAAAGTCGTAGCTTCGGTTGCGGTGCCTACATCCATCAATTCCGCATACAGGTTCTTTACTCCAGTACCTGTAGCGCTTGTAGACGCAGTGAATGGCCCTGATGTAACTACATCAGTAGGATCATATCCCCTGGCCATAGCCAATGTGCTTTGACCTAAGACCAATGCTACCATTATTATGATAGACATTATTCTCTTCATTTTTTCACCTCCTTTCATCATAGATTTTAAAGCTGTTAGAAATTTAGATAGCTAGTTTTACTTGATTTTTGTATTGTTCTTTAAATGAACGCGATTAAGCTTAAGAATAGACTTTTTAAAACTTTTTACTTCACCTAGAGTATACCACATGTATCTGATTTAGTCAAGAGAGAATATTTAACTTTTTGAATGTCTAACATGGAGATAATCCTATACTGTATAAGGAGTTACAGATGTGATTGTTTTAGTTAGAATCTTCCTTTAAGGTAGAGTCGCACGATCCGCTGAGTATCCAGTGTATTTAGGATCCACGGGACGGGGGTAAACTCTTCCGGTACGTAGAATTCGCCGAATTGGAGCGATAGGCTGTTATTATCATCCACAATATACTCCAGCTCAGCAAATATGTTATTATGCGTATTAAATGGTACGTCTTCTCGTCTATCCATCTGTGCAAAGAGATCAATCACTTGAGACCGTATGAATTTAAATGATCCTCTAAGCTTCTCAGTAAGGTCTGCATCGAGCTCTATGCCCCAATGGCTTATATTGTCATCGCGGCCAGTAGCCTTCTTATTTGTATTTACTACATATTCAAGCTTAGCCCTCAGGCTCTCAAGCGGGCTTAGAAATATCCTCGCTTTATATATATTATAATCATCATATGGAGGCCTTGCTATTAACGGCTGACTATATAGAAAGTAATTGAGCCGCCTCATATCACCGAGGTCCAGGAATCCAGCATCATTGAAGACTCTCGAAGGAAATGTTTCATAATCATTCGTCTTCTCATATATACCTTCAAGACCAAACCACCTTACAGGATCATAATGGAATCCCCATGATACTGTCCAGACATCAGGGTTTTCACCACCCAGAATATCATCATTCTGGACAAACTGATCTGTATTATCTATGGATATATCATCCGTTATTATGAATGGGTCCAACCCGGCAGTCGTCTCCGGCATATCCTGGTACCTGAAGAGGAATTTTCCGACGAGATTTGAGAGAAAATTATAGGTCAGCTCTTCCCTGTATACACGTTCTACCTTACCTCCAAAATCACCCTTTACAAACCTCATATCAAAGAGGTTCATAAGGTCTCCTCGCAGAAGATTGTTCTCCATCCTAAAGGCAATTACGTTTCTGCCGATATCCAGACCATCGCCTATCTTGTTAGCCAGGAAATCTTCTTTTACGGGTTGAAACATTATGTGCTTACCCCAGAATTCATCGGATCTCGTGTTTCTATAGTTGGAGAGGCGCGATACAAAGTCATTGCTCATGTATGCGTAACTTCCAGTTACGGCTATCATGGGCTCTTCCCAATCCTTAAAAAAGTTGCCCTTTGCTTCTACCTTAAATGCCTGTCCCAGACGCTCAAAATCATCTATGCCAGGCTCGTGCCCATCTATATCTATCTTATCAATAGAACGGGCATACTCTGCGCGAAAAGAGAATGCATCCCCTTTTTCAAAACCTGCATCTATACCCAGGGCATGATTAAATGCATCCATCCTTCCTTCATCGAATCCATAGTTAGTGGTATAGGTAGTACCCAAATAATAGTCATCGAGCATATTCTGTTTAAGCCTGAATGCGGCTGGAAGGCTGTTTACCTTAACATACTGCTGCCATGGGTTAAGCGGGGTTGCTGCTGAACCAGCCAGATATGTATTGCCTTTAGTCACTTCAAATGAAAGGCCGCGCAAAAGCGTGAGGTAATTAAAGTCACTGTCTCTCGCCTCAAATGGTATATAATTCCTCCATGAGCCACGTCTATAATCATCTGTATTCGGAAAATAGAGCGCAGGCTCCCAGTGGTTAAGCCATGGGCTCGGCTCCCAGTAGATATGTTTATTTGATAAGACAAGTGGATCATCTGAAGTATAGGCATGATCCTGGTCAGCTAAAGGGAATACCTTGATATCAAGATTATCGCTTCTGTAGCCCATCTCGAGCTTTCTCAAAGGACGAAAGTCCCTGTTTATATCCATCCTGGGTATATCAAAGATCGTATTGGTCCATCGTGATTGCACGCTCTGAGGAAGGGTGCTGCCATCATGCACCTTGATCTCAGGTACATTTACAAAGTCCTGGCCGCTTGCCATCCATATCCTCTCATCTATGGTACTCTGCGTATTTGACCAGTATCGTAGCTGCAAAGGTAGTTGCTGCCCCTGCCTGCCAGTAATCACGATCGGGTCAGTCTTCCCTACAAAGCTCCATGGGTCTACAACGATTTCAGAGAGGAAGTTATATCCTGTCTCCTCTACGCTCTCAAGCTTCAGTCGGAACCTGTCAAAGACCCTCTTATCATAAGTATTTACCCGGTCTTCACCGAATACATAGCTATTATCGAGTACATATACAAGATTGCCCCTGTTAAAATCTGCATCCTTCCAGATAGAGCGCTTGCCTCCAGATCTACCCGCATCATATCCCCATGAGGCCTGATACTCTCCGCTCATCTTTAATGGGTACATGGCTTCGTTTATCTTTCTTACTGCGCCACTGCCAAGATCGATCCCCCTGGGAATATCACGCTTTACCTCTATTTTTCGCTGCCCTTTCTTCTCTATGAGTTCATTCTTTCTTAAGTCTACACCTTTATTCTTTGCCTTTGCCAGCTCATATCTCTTTATTATGGCCTTCTCTCTTGCCCCGCGAATGGTATTATCTCTTCTCTCCTGCCTGGTCTTGTATCCTGCCTCAAACATCGCATCTATGATGGCCTCGTCCTTCTCTTTGTTGTGCTCTTTTTCAGACGGCGAAAGACGTTTCATCACTATTCTCTTTTTAGGGGTAGTTACATCAGACGTATTGGCTGGATAGGCAAGGCCTTGTGCATAGGCAGTGCCCTGCAAAGATATAAATGCTATCAATATTATAATAGAGATTAATTTCTTCATCTATCCTTATCTATCCTTTCACTGCTCCTGCAGTAATACCTGTAATAATATGGCGCTGCATTACTAGATATGTAGCAACTATAGGTATTACAGTTATAGTTATCCCTGCCATGAGCAGGGGGTATTGTGTTATATGCGCGCCCTGGAATACCATGAGTCCGCGTTGAAGCGGCATGAGTGATTTGCTTGATAATATTAGCATGGCAAGGAGGTACTCATTCCATACAGCCATGGCATTAAATACAACGATAACGGCTATGGCTGGTTTTGCCAGAGGTAATGCTATATGCCAGTATACGCCGAACTTTCCGCACCCGTCTATACGAGCAGAATCCTCCAGATCCTTGGGGATCTCTTCAAAGAATGTCTTTAAGAGATATATTGCAAGGGCAAGCCCTGCATTTATCTGCGGCAGTATATATCCGAGTCTCGTATTTATAAGATTGAGTTTTGACAAGAGCACGTATAAAGCAATGAAGCTTCCGGGTATTGGTATCATCATAGTAATGAGAAACATATAAAAGAGTATATTCTTCCCGGGAAACTGCAGTCTTGCAAATGCAAATGCGGCTAAAGAGGAGCAAAGCACCACACCGAGCACTACCGTCGTAGTATATAAGATGCTGTTAAAGAAGTACGTGCCAACACCGCCCTTTGTCCATGCCTCGTA
>CAYLIX010000043.1:0-1901 GCA_964383775.1 uncultured Planctomycetia bacterium | reverse complement strand
GGATTATTTACAAAGATATTCATATTTGAAAATACAGTATCCTGAGTCTTAAGGCTCGAGGAGAACATCCAGACCAATGGAAAGATGCATGTTATGGCCACTGATATGAGTATCAGGTGCATTAATATGCCCTTTAGGTTCCGCTCCATTATGTATTTATTTATTCTTATCATGTCTGTTTTAATCGTTTTGACATTCTCAGCTGGGCCATTGAGGCTACTAAGAGCACTGCCCCGAATACGAGCGCCAGCGCGCATGCGTATCCAAAGCGCGATGAACCTATCATTGCAGCCAATATCCTCGTGATCGGTACTTCTGTATGGTACCCAGGCCCGCCGCCTGTCGTCGATACTATGAGGTCATATATCTGCATGGTACCGAGCACAGTAAGTACAGCTACCAGTATAAATACGGGTATCATAAGAGGCATAGTGACCTTTCTGAATATCTCCCAGCTATTTGCGCCGTCTATGCGCGCTGCTTCATAGAGGTCACGCGGTATGCTTTGAAGTCCTGCAAGGAGTATGATAAATCCCCAGCCAAATCCTCTCCACATATGTATTATGGCAATACAGGTAAGCGCAGTCTTTGGATCGGCGAGCCACGCACGGGCAAGTCCCCCAAAGCCTATCTTAGTAAGCCAAAAATTCAATAGCCCGTAATTGCCATTGTAGATCCAGTTCCAGATAAGCCCTATTACTATGCCGGAGAGTACTGGCGGAAGGTAGAAGACGACCCTATAGAACTTTCCGCCCCTCAGGTCTCTATCTACTATTAATGCAAGTATCAATGCAAGCGCATTCTGTAGTGTCAAGGCAAGGAATGTGATATATGCAGCGTTTCGCATGGAGGTCCACCAAACCTTACTCGTAAAGACCTCCCTGAAATTGGCAAACCCAACCATAACTCTATCCGGTGATATACCATCGTATTCAAATAGGCTTAATTTAAATACGCTGAATACCGGATATATGTAAAATGTGGCAAAGAGTATAAGGGCAGGCAAGAGAAAGAGATAATTTTGAAATGTCTCATTCGCCCTTATGTTATTCAACATCTTCATTAACGCTTGCCTCTCTTTTTGGACCATTCCAGTCTCTGCACCTTAATCTCCTGTACCTTCTCTGCTACCTCTTCAGGTGTCTTCTCTCCAATAAGTATGGATTGGATGCCTTTATCAAAGAATTCTATGACCTGTGAGTACTCATTTATAGGTAACACATCGGGATGGGTGCTATTGTCCATATCATCAGCAAATTCTGACAAGATACGCGGTATATTGTAGAGGCTCTCTTTGTTTGAGGGAAGATTATTCGTCTCTTTAGACAGATATGCCTGTTGCGGCGCCTGCGTAAGCCATCTTAAGAATGCAATTGCCTCATCCTTCTTCTTAGAATTTGCGTTTACCAGAAATGAGCTCCCTGCACCACCCCATACATACATTGGATGCTCCTGAGATACTTTTGGAGGCAGCATTGCGCCATAATCCAGGTTTGGGTTCATACCTTTGTATACATTAACACACCATGAGCCATTAAATGCAAAAGCAGCCCTCTCATTTGCAAAGGTCTGTTCAGCGCTCTTATTTACCATGGTAACAGCACCAGGTGTTAAGACCTCTTCATCAGCCATCTCTTTAAATAGGGTAAAGAGCCTTATCCAATCAGGATCAGTATAAGGGACATCACCCCTCAGTGTGGCTATTACCTTATCCTTACCCATAATATTCATGGCATAGTTTGAGGCAAAGCAGTCGATCATCCATATCTCACCCCAGCCACTTGCCATACCTGATATGCCTACTGCCTTAAGCGCTCTTATGGCATGTATAAACTCTTCCCATGTCTCTGGAGGGGACTCAGGATCAAGCCCAGCCTTTTTAAAGAGCCCTTTGTTATAGA
>CAYLIX010000042.1:2057-10158 GCA_964383775.1 uncultured Planctomycetia bacterium | reverse complement strand
TCTTTAATGTATCGATTGTTTTATTGTAATCCTTAAAAGAGTTTTTCGGCATTATGGGGTGTCCTGCCTGATAGATATAAAAAGAGTCCTTCTTTACCGTGTCGATCTTCTTCTTTAATATACCCATGGGATCTCTATCCTTTGATATCTCTTCTATGTCCATACCTCCCATAAAAACTACATCCTGTCCATATTCATTAACGAGCTTATCCAGGCCTCCATTGCACCTCTCTTCAAAGGGATGAATAGCCTTTACGCCTGCATCGATTAAATGCGGCATAAGCTCCTTTATATTACCATCTGAATGGAAGAATATCGGTAAGCTGCGTGAATTGAAGAATTGAAATAATCTCTTATGCAAGGGTAAGATAATATTCTTATATGTCTCTACAGAGAATAAGAGCCCCTTGTCATATGCTAAGTCACCCCATGCCCATACACCGTCGAATAAACTGGGTCCTTTTAAGAACGTGCTAAAAGAGTCTATTATCCTATCTGCTTCAGAAGAGAGTGCACGTGCTGTATCTTTCGGATGGGCAGCTAATCTACGCAATGTATTTTCCAGGCCATCCATGTCAGCAAAGCGCTGGAATGGCTCGGAAAAAGAGATAACAGTAAATTTATCTTTATCTGGGGCAATAGTCTTAGACTCTAATAGATCTTCGAGATTATAGAGATTAAAATCGAGGCCAAAATATTCGTGCGGGGATATATCCTTTGGCAGGCCCTCTCTCTTCCAGGTATCGAGAGTACTATCGAGAAAGATATCATTGATACCTATGCGATCAGGCCTTTGAAAGCTTAATAACTTATTAATACGTTCCTTAGAGGTCATCTGTCCTTCTACTATATATTACCTTTAAGAAGGCTTGCCAACTTCTCTGCTATCTCATGCGACTCCCCCTGCAGGATCTGACCTTTTTCGCGCTGGGGAGGAGTAAATATCTTTACCACCTTAGTGGGCGAACCATCGAGTCCTATAGACTTTGAATCACATTCTATATCCTTGGCAGTCCATTTCTGTATCTGGGCTGATTTGGACTTCATCTTACCCTTAAGCGATGGAAGCCTCGGTGTATTTATCTCTTTTACAACGGTTATAAGGCATGGCAAGGGGCTTGCTATAACTTCATACCCCTCTTCAGTCATGCGCTCCAGCCTTGCCTTAGAGTCATTGATCTCTTCTATCCTCTTTACATAAGTAACCTGCGGTATGTCAAGGTGTGTAGATATGCCAGGCCCAACCTGCGCAGTATCACCGTCAGAGGCCTGCTTACCGCATATAATAATGTCGTATTTGCCTATCTTTTTAATGGCCATTGCCAGTGTGTAGCTCGTTGCCCATGTATCGCTTCCTGCAAAGGCCCTGTCTGAGACGAGTATTCCCTCATCTACGCCCAATGATACGGCTTCTCTTAAGCTTGCTTCTGCCTGTGGAGGGCCCATGCTTATGGCCGTGACCTTTCCACCAAACCGCTCCTTTAATGCTACGCCCTCTTCTATGGCATATGCATCAAAGGGGTTTATTATGCTCTCTACCCCTTCTCTTATCAGGGTATTTGTCTCAGGATCGATCCTTACGTCTGTAGTATTGGGGACCTGTTTTATGCAGACTATGATATTCATTTACTTCTTCTTGCTCTCTTTTATGAGGTTCAAGGCTATTACGCTTCTTTGTATCTGGTTTGTGCCTTCGTATATCTGAGTGATCTTTGCATCCCTCATGTACTTCTCTACTGGGTACTCTTTCATATATCCGTATCCGCCAAATACCTGGATAGCATCGGTCGTTACCTTCATGGCAACGTCACTTGCAAATAACTTACTCATGGCAGATACCCTGGATATGTCCTTTGCACCTGAATCGACCATCCTTGCAGAAGCATATACGAGCGCACGCGCTGCCTCTACTTGTGTAGCCATATCTGCAAGCATAAATTGTATACCCTGAAAACTCGATATAGACTGTCCAAACTGTTTACGCTCCTGTGCATACTTAACTGCATGATCTATCGCGCCCTGGGCTATGCCTACTGCCTGCGCTGCCACACCTGGGCGGGAAGAGTCGAATGTCTTCATAGCTATGATAAATCCCATACCCTCGCGACCCAATAGATTATCCTTATGTACTTTGCAGTCTGTAAAGATGAGCTCTCTTGTGCTCGATGCGCGTATGCCGAGCTTGTTCTCCTTCTTGCCGAATTCAAATCCTGGCGTGCCCTTGTCTACGATAAATGTGCTTGCCCCGCGCGCACCCTTTGCCTTATTTGTCATGGCTACTACTGTATATACTTCTGCGTCGCCGCCGTTTGTGATCCATTGCTTTGTGCCGTTTAATATATAGTAGTCGCCTTCCTTCTTTGCCTGGGTCTTTATACTGCTGGCATCTGAGCCTGCTTCTGGCTCTGTAAGGGCAAATGCAGCGAGCTTCTTACCCTTTGCTATGTCTGGAAGATACTTTTGTTTTTGTGCGTCATTTCCATATAGGATTATGGGGAATGTCCCCAGTGCAGTGGCTGCAAGTGCGAGTGCAATACCGCCACATGCCTTGGATAACTCTTCTGTGCATATTGCCAGATCAAGGATACCGCCGCCTGTGCCGCCGTACTTCTCCTCTATATAGATACCGAAGAGGTCACTATCAGCCATTATCTTGACTATGGGCCAGGGAAACTCTTGTTTCTCGTCGTACTCTGCTGCTACAGGCGCAATCTTTTCCTGGGCAACTTGCCTGGCAAGATCCCTTATCATCTTCTGTTCTTCAGTCAAAAGATAGTCCATTATCTCCTCCAAATATTATAGTTATCTCTATATTGTGATATACTGCCGACGGAAGGTATTATATTACGCGACGGGAAACTTGTCAATATATTTATTGCTTACTCTTCTTCGCCTTCTACTTCTTCATCATCATCTGTATTATCTTCAGATACAGTATCTTTGCCTTCTCCATCTCTATCTTTTTGGCCTTCTTTTAGATAGTGCCTGAAGAAGCCCTCTTTCATACTCTGGTCTTGCTGATCTTTAGGGGCAAAGCTTGTGCCTTCCATACCAGCCATCATTGCCCTATGGAATGGCATGTGTGCTCCAGTTAGACCATCTGACATGACTTGACTGCCTGCACCAAGGTCATGGAAGCTTAGGTTCTTTGGTGTTCTGAGGAACCTCATACCCTGTGTATCAAATGTCGGCATATTGTGTGTTATCTCTCTCCAGTAGAGTACTCTGAATTTACTGAAGCTATTAGATCCAAAGGTGAATGTACCACTCGTTACTGGTAGTGATGGAGAGGTTGTGGCACTTACAGTGACAGTCTCTCCTTCTGTATTGGCTATGGAGAATGTTGCTTCACCACTAGATACAGTCACTTGAGATTCAGTTAAAGTGGCTGAGTTATTGGCTGAAGATTCTGTGATTACAAGGGTGACTACACATGAGTCATCTGTAGTTACTATAGCATTACTGTCTTCATTGTTTATGTATAGGGTACCTGTAATAGTGCCTGTAGAGCCTGATTGGTCTGGGATAATGATTCTACCTGATATTATACCTACTGCCTTTGCGCCTGTTATTGTGGTGGTTGTAGTATCTTTACAGGCTATTGAGTAAGTACCACTTGAAGAACCACTTACTCCTGTAAAGGTGTGAGAGCCAGCATCTCTAGCTAAGAACTTATAGTTTGATAAAGGTAAGTCTAGGCCTGAGACTTGTGTGAATGATATAGTACCTCTGTAGTTCTTAGTAATGTTGCCCAGCTTATCCTTTGCAGCCACAGTCATATTAAACTCTTCATCTGTATAGTACTTAGTTCTACTGGATGGAGGAGTGGTAAGTGTAATAACAAAGTTGTATGGCCTAAATGTAATGGAGCTAGATGTACCAGATTGGGCAGTACCTATTAAGGAAGTGCCCTCTGTACCTGTAGCAGTCTCAGTTACTGTTACTGTGATAGATTGTGCATCTTTAAATAAAGCTGTATTAATTGTAGCTGTGCCATCCGTTATAGTTATAATGCCAGGAGTAACACTCTTTGTGCCTGTAGTAGGAGATACATAGCTAGTACTAACTGAAGCTGTGCCATCATAATTGGAGCAGGTAGCTCCTGTACTAGATACAGCTGTTACTTCTATTGTAAATGAATCTCCTGCTGTAAGGGATGCTGTCTCTGTGCCACTTGAGTTCTTTATGGTCACTGTGAAGGCTGATGGCTCAAATGTAACTGAACTTGCTGATAGACCTGTAAATGTAGCATCACCTGAGTCTGTAGCACGTATCTTTATCTCGCCTGCATCCTGGTATGTAAGGTTTACAGTCTTAATACCACTTGAGAAGCTTGTTACAGATGTGGGTGTTACTGATACTGTGCCACTTGTTGGGTCTATGTACTCTACTGTAAGATTTGCTGTGCCTGAGTAGTCGGTCTTTGTCTGGACAGAGCCTGTATAGGTATCTTGGGCAGTTATGGTCACTTCAAAGGCAGTACCTGCGGTCTGGACCGTTGAAGGTACAGTTATACTGAAGACCTCGTCTCCTACGCTTATGGACTGTTCTTGTGATATTGACTGAAGCCTGTATGCTGCTACAGTAGGGTCTTCATCCCCTTCGGTGGTTGTACCTGTGCCATTGTTATAGGCATAGACTTTATAGTATATAGTTGTGCCTGCATCCTGGCCTGCTACATTGCTTATAGCTGTATATGTGCCATTACCATCTCCATCTACACTTGTTCCATTCATCTGGACCTCATTTGGCCAAGTTCCAGAAGATGTACCCCATTTAAGATATACGCCTTGTCCACCTGAACCTGTTGCATCATCATATACACCTGATTCATCATCACTTATTGAGCAACTTATTTGAATAGCTGTATCAGGCTGTGATGCAGAGGGTGAGAATGATGCAAAGTCTGGACCATCTGTGTCGCCTGAGTCAAAGATGGTGCCAGCAATACCAGGATTACCACTGCCTCCAGCAGCTCCACCGTCTACAGTTAGTGTTCCGTTGAATGTTTTTGTTGTGTAATATAATGCTATTCTTCCGCCGCCACCTCCGCCGCCACGGTTAATTCCATTACCGCCATCGGCAGTGATTGAACCTGCGCCTGCAAGGGTAGCACATGTTAGATAGACACTTCCTCCTGAACCTCCACCTCCGTGCTGTGATGTGGCATTATTGCCATTGGCTGATATGGTACCGCCTACAGTGATGGTGCCTGAAGAGGCTGTGATCTGCATTGCGCCTCCTCCATGTCCTGCAGTGGAATAGCCGTGTGCACCGCTTCCTATATTTACAGGGGCTGTTACAGAGCCATAAGTTGAACCTCCTGTATAGGCGCCTGCATCTCCTCCTGCGCCTCCATAACCACCTCCAGGGCCATAGTCATTAGTACCGCTTGCAGGGGCACCTGTACCGTATCGGTCAGCATAACCTCTGCCATTGGTGCCTATAGCACCGCCTGATTGGACATCAATATTGCCCGAGACACCTAGGGTGAGTTTGTATGTTTCAGCAGTGGAGTTTGATCTATGGCCTAAGATACCGCCGTTTTGAATGGTAAGGTCTCCACCGATGGTCTGCGAACCATGGATACAGACTGCACCTGTTGAATCACCTGCTATTGTTAGGCCAGCAGATGGATTTATGGTAACACCGCTTGTTATGTCAAGCTGGCCTGAATTCTGGTGTGTGATTGTATTAAAGTTATATGTGCCATCTGTAAGCTGGGCAGAGTTTTGACCTTCATCTGTTATGTCATTGTTATCGATTAAAAGGTCTCCGTATGTCTGGCCTGAAGGCTTCTGATATATGGTACCGCAGCCACCAGCTACAGCACTAGAGCTAGTTCCATCATTGCCACCATAGCTAGATAGAGTGCCATTGAATGTCTTTGTAGTGTAGTAAAGTGCTACTCTTCCTCCTCCACCACCTCCTGCACTGCTACTGGCATAACCACTACCTCCATTGGCTGATATGGTACCGCCTCCTGCCAAGGTTGTGCAGGTAAGGTATACACTTCCACCTGAACCACCACCTGCCTTAACACTTGTGGGTGATTGTCCATTAGCCGATATAGTACCATTTACAGTAATGGTACCACTAGAGGCTGTGATCTGTATGGCACCACCTCCATGGCCTGAACTAGTTGTGCCCTTGCCACCGCTTCCAAGATTGGTTGGTGCACTAACTGAGCCATAGATGGAACCACCTTGGTAGCTTGAATGCGCTTGTCCACCTTCACCACCATAACCTGCTCCAGGACCAAAGTCATTAGTATCACTTGCAGGAGTACCTGTGCCATAGTGGTCAGCGTAGCCTCTGTTGTTGGCACTAATCGCACCGCCTGATTGGACATCAATATTGCCCGAGACACCTAGGGTGAGTTTGTATGTTTCAGCAGTGGAGTTTGATCTATGGCCTAAGATACCGCCGTTTTGAATGGTAAGGTCTCCACCGATGGTCTGCGAACCATGGATACAGACTGCACCTGTTGAATCACCTGCTATTGTTAGGCCAGCAGATGGATTTATGGTAACACCGCTTGTTATGTCAAGCTGGCCTGAATTCTGGTGTGTGATTGTATTAAAGTTATATGTGCCATCTGTAAGCTGGGCAGAGTTTTGACCTTCATCTGTTATGTCATTGTTATCGATTAAAAGGTCTCCGTATGTCTGGCCTGAAGGCTTCTGATATATGGTACCGCAGCCACCAGCTACAGCACTAGAGCTAGTTCCATCATTGCCACCATAGCTAGATAGAGTGCCATTGAATGTCTTTGTAGTGTAGTAAAGTGCTACTCTTCCTCCTCCACCACCTCCTGCACTGCTACTGGCATAACCACTACCTCCATTGGCTGATATGGTACCGCCTCCTGCCAAGGTTGTGCAGGTAAGGTATACACTTCCACCTGAACCACCACCTGCCTTAACACTTGTGGGTGATTGTCCATTAGCCGATATAGTACCATTTACAGTAATGGTACCACTAGAGGCTGTGATCTGTATGGCACCACCTCCATGGCCTGAACTAGTTGTGCCCTTGCCACCGCTTCCAAGATTGGTTGGTGCACTAACTGAGCCATAGATGGAACCACCTTGGTAGCTTGAATGCGCTTGTCCACCTTCACCACCATAACCTGCTCCAGGACCAAAGTCATTAGTATCACTTGCAGGAGTACCTGTGCCATAGTGGTCAGCGTAGCCTCTGTTATTGGCACTGATCGCACCGCCTGATTGGACATCGAGGTTATTAACGGTAAGGGTGAGTTTATATGTCTCTGAACTGCCATTTGCTTTGTGGCTGAGGATACCGCCGTTTTGAATAGTAAGATCTGCTCCTATTGCATGTGAACCAGTCGTAAAGACTGCGCCTGTTGAGTCACCAGTTATGGTAAGATTGGTGGATGAGTTTAAGGTAACACCGCTTGTTATCTCAAATTGGCCTTGGTTTTGATGAGTAATGGTTGCGAAGGTATATGCACCATCTATAAGCTGGGCTGAGTTGTTCTCTGCATCTGTTATATCGTTGTTGTCTATTAAAAGGTCTCCGTATGTCTGGCCTGATGGCTTCTGATATATGGTGCCACAGCCACCAGCTACAGCATTTCCATCGCTTCCATCATTACCACCATATGCAGAGAGAGTACCATTGAATGTCTTTGTGGTGTAGTATAGTGCTACTCTCCCACCCCCTCCGCCACCTCCGCGATTATTACCACCACCTCCATTGGCAGATATTGTACCTGATCCTGCCAAGGTTGTAGAGGTAAGGTATACACTTCCGCCTGAACCACCGCCTCCTTCTTGACTTGTTACTGACTGGCCATTTGCTGATATGGTACCATTTACAGTAATGGTGCCACTTGATGCTGTGATCTGTATGGCACCTCCACCATGACCTGCTGTAGCGTCACCCTTGCCGCCACTTCCTATATTTACTGGTGCAGTTGCTGACCCATAGGTGGAGCCACCTAGGTAGGTTGAGCTTGCCCGTCCACCTTCACCGCCATAGCCTGCACCAGGACCGTAGTCACTGTTATCAGTTGCAGGTGTACCTGTGCCATAGTGGTCAGCGTAGCCTCTGTTATTGGCACTGATCGCACCGC
>CAYLIX010000042.1:0-1957 GCA_964383775.1 uncultured Planctomycetia bacterium | reverse complement strand
CTTGACTTGTTACTGACTGGCCATTTGCTGATATGGTACCATTTACAGTAATGGTACCGCTTGATGCTGTGATCTGTATAGCACCTCCTCCATGGCCTGCAGTAGCGTCACCTTTGCCACCACTTCCTATATTGGTTGGTGCGGTTGCTGACCCATAAGTAGAACCACCTAGGTAGGTTGAGCTTGCCCGTCCACCTTCACCACCATGGCCTGCTCCAGGGCCGTAGTCACTATTATCACTTGCAGGAGTACCTGTGCCATAGTGGTCAGCGTAGCCTCTGTTATTGGCACTTACTGCACCGCCTGCATTTACAGTGACATCTCCTCCCGCAGTGAGGATTATCTTGTAGCTCTCTGCAGTGGAATTTGCAGTATGGTCAAGTGTACCATCTACTACAAGTGAATTTACCTCGTGTTCAACTGCATCGGTGATGGTCACTGTATGGCCTGTTGCAATAGTAACATCATTCGTTGATGTTGGTACCATAACTCCCCATGTAGATGTGGCATCCCAGTTACCTGATTGCTGTGAGGTTATTGGGCCTATTACAATGCTTTGGGTTGCGGCTGTATACCCAGCATCAGGTGTCTCATCTGCTGTCAGTGTATAACTACCGTTTGCTGAGTCTTTATAGTAGAAGTTTACGCTGTTTGTGCCGCTCGATATGGTTGCCTGCGTTACATCTGACCAGGGATCATCAGCTAAGCTAAATAGGCCTGTGCCTGAGGTTGTGGTAAGGTTAAGGGTAATGTCTGATGCAGCGTTCTTTGGCGTACTGATATAATCTTGATATTGGACGGTAATTACACTGGATGCAGTGTTAGCAGCTATATTCTGTACCGATGTAGTAACAACTAGCTTATCAGCGGTAAGGGAATTATATAGATCCGTTACTTCCTGTTGTGTAAGGGCATGGTTGTAGAACCTGGCATCATCTATGGTGCCGTCAAAATAGACTGAGATGCTGTCATTGTTGTCAGAGGGGGATTGCTGATGAGTATTACTTACGGTCGATCCAATAACAGTACCTGCAGTACCATCATAATCAGTAAAAGCGGTCATGGTAGTATCGGATGCTACCTGGGTGCCATCAACATATATAAACATATCACCATTAGGACCATCTGCTACTCCTACTACATGGTACCAGGTTCCTGTACTAAGATTGGAGGTGGCATATCCTAGGCTTCTATGGGAGTCATTATTTTCTACTCCTATATGCAGCTCATCACTGTAGAGACCAAACTCAATGCCCCTTACATACCCTCCGTCTTTTAGTATAGGGTGATGGCCAGAGAGTGTATCAAACTTTACAAAGCAGACCATGCTTACCGCACTTGAAGCAGATGGTGAATTGATATCGCCGCAGTCTACACGATCACTTGTGCCATTGAATGTAAAGGCAGTGCCATCTGCACCTGATGTAGACATGTTACTTGTATTCTGATTGGATGAGGCATTTGAGCCGACTGTAGCAGTTACTGTGGTATTCGTATCGCTATCATCCAGCTTCCATTGGCTTACAAGCGCAGCTTGTACAGGACTCACCATGCATATATATGCTAATATATATAGAGAAAACAGACATAACCCCTTAATCCAGAAGGAGTTATGCTCGAATTTACCCTTGTTTTCTCTGTTTGTGCTTAGCTTCATCTCTTCTTGCCTCTATATGGTTAGATACCATATATATATAATATATTCCCTAAAATATGCATAAAATTCAATAAATACCTATAATGGGGGCTTCTATAGGGGGTATTTGGTGTAAGTGTATGTGGGGAATGAGGTTAAGGTAATTTGGTAGCAGGGTAGCTCCAATAGCATAGGGGGACAGGCCTCTTCAATGGTAATATACATCTTGAGGCCTGTCCCCTGACTTTGAGGTAAAGGCCTAATGAAAACATAAGAAAAATAGACCAGCGAGCGAAATAAAAAATTTAGCTTTTTGCGAGT
>CAYLIX010000041.1:0-10464 GCA_964383775.1 uncultured Planctomycetia bacterium | reverse complement strand
CGTCCATATAGCGCAGCCCGCCTCCCCCTTTTAGCATCAATGTCGCTGCTTCATAAGGACATCCCTTTGCAGTCACGAGAAGCTGGTAACCCATCTTATCAATATCCCCTTTTAATGCCTTTTGATACCCTGCATCAAATCCCATCAGGCTTACAAGTACTGCCACTGCTATTGCGACCCCGCAAACGGTAAGGAAGGTACGGACCTTCTTTCTTGTCAGATTCTTTAATGCAACTACAAGTAACTTCATCTTATCTCCACTCCGCTTCCGACTATCAGTACCCTCTCCCTCCTGACCTTCACTTTACCCTCTACCAATATTTTATGCCATAATTTTTGAGGTATGGCCAATCCCGTTGGTTCGAGATCCACATATATGACCCCGGTCTCATCCTTGAGATTAAACCAGCACCCTGTGGGGCATTCAGAGATTATGCTACCCTCTACAGTTACAGTCTTGCCCTGATATAGATCCGGGTCTTTCTGTATATATTTTATCTTGGTAAGCTTACGATTTAAGATAGGTGCCCCATATTTTTCAACACCTGCGCATCCATATATCGCTATTATAATAAAGGATAATATAGATATGATTATAAGGCTATTTTTCATGATCGCCCCCTTTTGAATTATTTTTTAGGCCGCTTTTGCTAAGTATAAATTCATCTAAAAGAATAAGATTCTTCTTTATGCCTCTTAAGGCAGCTATGAAATCTTCTCCTGATCTCTCTGTAGGGTCTGTGATGCCCTCTATGCGCCCTCCCTCATCAAAATCAGCCAAATCTTTACCTGTAAAGAGGCTTGTAAATGTCTCATCTCTGAAGGCCTTCGCCTCCGGAGAGGATATCTTCTGAAAGTAAAAGTCTACTATTCTACCTTTAAGATCTGTAGATAATATAAGCTGCATACCGCCATAAAACCCTTTTTGATTTACCCCATGCATGCGGCCTATCGTCTCCTTGCCCTTTAATATAGTATAGTAGGCATAAGGTGTGTCGATCGTCTCATATATAGAATCAAACTTATCACCCAATCTCTCTTCTATTCTCTTTCTTAATTCTATTCCTCCTACCTCCTCTATAGTGATAAAGTCAGTTCTGTAGCCTGTAAAATCAGGAAACACTCTTTTAATATCCCTGTCCGGGTCATTTAAGGTACATCCCACAGCTGCAAGGCATACATTCGCAAGCATTAGTATAGATAATATAGATAATGATAATATTCTTCTCATCTGGTTATAGTCCATAGTAGTAGAATTGTGCTAAGAATCTACTATCCTCTTTTTTGCCCATAAGGCTAAGATCATAGAGATACGCTGTGCGAAGCGTAATTTTTTGGTTTAACTTATATGATAGAGAGAAACCCAAAGTAGAATCATCTGAATCGCCCTCACCCAGATCATTGATCCATGATTGAAACTGTGCCTTGGCCACTATATTCTGATATTTCGGTACTGTATAACTGAGCTCCCCGAAATACCCCAATACATTGTCATCTTCATCTCTGCCAAAGCTAAGCTCCCCCTTTACTAAAAATGAGTTTAAGTTATACTGACAATCGAGTGCGCCCTGTATCTTTGTATCTGTCTTACTCGACAGGAGATGGTTTCTGGGAAAGGTCCTCATGCCAGAGCTCTTCAATACATTCCCTATAAGAAATGACGCTCCATATTGCAGGTCTTTGATGTCTGGCGTTCCTATCCTCGTTGTTACAAGAAAACTATCGTCTTTATGCCTTATACTCATGCCAGATCCGAGCTGAAATGCAGCCTTGTAATCGATCGCGCTCAAAGATCCTTTTATTGCCAGGCCCCAGTCTTTTTTAAAGCCAATGCTTCTTGGCATCAATGTCTGGAGTATAGTGCCATGAGTATCTGTAATCGGCTCAAGACCAAATGCAGGATCAAAGTGACCGGCTTTTATCTTGCACGCCTGAAATAACTTATACTCAAGCCAGGCATTATGTATCTCTACTCCCCATCCATCACGAAGGCTGTCATTGGTATCATAAGAGAGACGTACCTGGAGATCTGTGGTAAGGTAATCTCCATATTCACTGGAAAATTTTCTGTAGTCTTCGAATCCTACGGAATTGGCTAAAGATGGGCCCTTGCCTGTCCAGGTGTCTCTAGAGGAGTAACCACCTATGGCATTCACTTCTTTATAGAGAAAAGCGGCCTTTGCCCATAAAAGATCAGGGGCTAAGATAACCGCCAGTATTAATAAACCCGCTAAAAGATACTTAATTAGTATCATATCAGAATTATATCATCTTTCGCGGTATTTGCAAGTCAAAATGCGAGTTTAAGCTTTGTTCCTATGACGTGGGAGCTATCCCAGTGATTGTCACTCTCTTTTGCCTGCCAGAGGTAATAGATATCGGCCTTGAGCTTCTTGAAGACCTTAAATCCTATGCCTCCATAGAGCCGGTTTGTATTGAGCTTATCATTTATAAGATCAACGAAGAATTCATCTGCAATATAAGGCTGGAGCCCATGTTTTGTTATTTTTGGCGCTTTAATAGTAGACTTATTTCTGTAGCGCCACCCATCTGAGGTATCTTCCCTGTTTCTTCGTTCAAATCTGCTTCTATTACTTACTGCAAAGCCTAAAATGTCATGTTTTGCAGTCACATTATAATGGGGCCTGCTCTCATAATCCCAGTCACCATCATCTTCTTCAAATATCAGGCGGTAGTTAAGGCTTAGATCGAGCCATTCCAATATAGAGTAGGTTATCCCGAAGTCAGAATGCTGGTAATAGTAATCCGTAACATTATCCCCAAACCGAAACTCTTCTTCTACTGACAGGTTCCAGTCCTTATGTATGTTCCAGGATATGTTTTCAGTATTCCAGTATTGAATATCATGGTCATCAAACGCATAGGCAGTTCCAGAGATCACTATAATTGCAATAAATATAAGTATTATACTCTTCATAAGAAACTATCTTTATTTAATTATCCTATAATCTCTTTGTATAGCTCTTTGTACTTCTTTGCTGATGCCTCCCAGGAGAAGTCGCACTTGAGGCCATTGGCCTGCAATAGAGACCATGTCTTTTTGTCTTTATATGTCTCTACAGCGCGCTTTAACGCACTTAGCATATCTGTAGTCGTTACCTTCTTGAAGACAAAACCATTACCCTTTTTAGTCTTTGGATTAAAATCATGTACAGTATCCTTTAATCCACCAGTAGATCTTACTACGGGCACAGTGGCATACTTTAGGCTGTACATCTGGTTTAGTCCACACGGTTCATATCTAGAGGGCATGAGAAAGATATCTGAGCCTGCTTCTATCCTGTGCGCTAGCCCATTATCAAATGCTATCCTGGCGCCAGCTTTACCCTTGAATCTTTTATTTATACTCTCACAGAGCATATTATACTTTGCATCGCCTGTGCCGAGGATTACAAAATTGGCGCCCAATTCCAATATCTCTTCCATGGCATCTACTACTACATCTATGCCTTTCTGTTCTGCTAATCTAGTTATCATACCTATCATAGGCGCTTCTTCGTTAAACGGTATGCCAAACTCTTTCGACAGATCTGCTTTACACTCCATCTTCGGTTTCAGACTAGCAGGAGAGTAATTTCTTATAAGGTGTTTGTCGTGTTCCGGGTTCCAGGTAGAGTAATCTGCGCCATTTAATATGCCATGGAGCTTCTTCTTTCGGGTCTTTAAAATACCGTCGAGACCGCAGCCAAATTCAGGGGTGAGTATCTCTTCGGCATAGCCTTCACTTACTGTGCTGATAGCATCAGAGTAGAGTATTCCTGACTTCATAAAGCTTATCTTATCATAAAATTCCAACTCCTCCGGTACAAATAGGTCATCAGGAAGATCTATACCAGGCATTACATCCCTGGTAAATAGTCCCTGATATGCAAGATTATGTATGGAGTATAAGACCTTCTTCTCTTCCAGTGTTGCGTCATCTTTAGAGAGGTATTTACGATATAGGGGTACCAGCGCAGTCTGCCAGTCATTGCAGTGTATTAAATCAATTGCACCGATAAAAGGGATGCTTTCCAACACAGCCTTTGAAAAGAATGCAAATCTCAATGCATTGTCTTTGTGGTCACCGTTTGGGCTGCCATAAAGACCATCCTTGTGATAAAGTTCGTCATTTCTTATGAAATAGAACTTTGTGCCTTTAAACTCTGTAACATGGAGGCTGAACTTCATCTCCTTGCCGCCCATCTTTATTGGTATATCTGGTCGGTGAAGCTTGGGTAAAAATCCATTTTCACCAACGAGCTTATAGAGCGGCATAATGGCGCTTGCATTTACGCCCATTGTATTGAGTAGAAGTGGTAATGACTCTGCTACATCACCCAGGCCCCCAGTCTTTGCAAAGGGTGATATCTCTGATGAAGCTAAAAGAATATTCATTTTTCTATTTCCTCTATGAGTTTATCGAATGATTCCTGAAATGCATCAATACCTGTGTCTTGTATCTCGCGGCATACGTTAGAGATATCTATGCCAAGCCTATTAAGAGATTCTATTGTCTTCTTTGCCTCATTGACTCCATCTTCTATACATAGAGAGGGTTTACCATGGTCGAGTAATGCCTCCATAGTGGCATGCGGCAGCGTATTTATAGAATCACGCGCTACAAGCTCCTCCACATATTTAAGATCATTATATGCTGGATTCTTTGTGCTCGTACTTGCCCATAAAGGTCTCTGCACTTGTCCGCCAAGATTCTTTAGATCATTGAAGTTTTTGTCGTCGAAGATTTTCTTAAAATGCTGGTAGATGAGCTTGGTATTCGATACTGCAGCCTTGCCCTTTAGTGAACCCTCATTCTTTTCATCGAGCATCTTATCGATCTTTGTATCAATCCTACTTATAAAGACACTGGCAACTGAGGCCACCTTATCAATAGGCCTACCCTTTTTAACCCTGTCTCTTAAGCCCTCTATATATGCCTTTGCTGCTAAGTCATAGTGACTGAGAGAAAATAGGAGCGTTACATTTACGCTTATCCCTTCACTTACGAGAGATCTTACAGCCTCACAGCCTTCTTTTGTACCCGGGACCTTGATCATTATATTGGGCCGCGATATCTCTTTATATATCATCTTGGCATACCCTATGGTCTTCTCTGTATTGTGCGCATATTCCGGGTAGACCTCTATACTTACATATCCATCCACGCCCTTTGTCTTGTCATACACACTTCTTAATATATCCGCTGCACCTCTTACATCGGCAATCGTCACCTTGTCATAGATCTCTTTCGGGGATTTGCCTTCAGACTTTAAGCAGTCTATGTCCTCTTTGTATATATCTGACGCAGATAATGCCTTCTGGAATATGCTGGGATTTGATGTGAGGCCCATTATGCCCTGGTCTACTATATTTTTGAGCCTACCATCTCTTAAGAGGCGGCGGTCAATATTGTCATACCAGGCACTCTGCCCTAGGTCATATAATGCCTTGAGTGAGTTTGTCTCTGTCTTAATCGCCATCTATTCCAGCTCTTTTAAGTACTTGTAATAGTCACTGTCAGTAGTAAGCATGATTGTAGAGTTTTCGTCTACTGTATCTTTGTACGTCTCCATCGTCTTTAAGAAACTATAGAATTCAGGGTCCTGGTTATAGGCAGCAGCATATATGGTAATAGCCTCTGCATCAGCCTTACCCTTAAGCCCCTGGGCAGTCTTATATGCCTCGCTCCTTATTAATTTGAGCTCCTTTTCACGCTGACCGTCTATCTCTGCGCGCTTTCCCTGGCCTTCTGAGCGATAGCGTTCTGCAGCGCGTTTGCGCTCTGCTATCATACGCTCATAGACCTTCTTTCTTACATTCTCAATATAGTTGACCCTCTTTACACGCACATCCACGAGTTCAATACCATACTGCGGGGCGAGGGTCTGGGCCTTCTTAAGGACCATGCCTTCCAGATGTTTTCTGCCGTCGACTATCTCTTCTATGGCCTCTTCACTTGCAATGACATCCTCGCCTACCTCTTCAGCACTCTCCAGTATGCGGTTTGTATTCCTTACAGTCTCTACGAGCATGTGGCTCGTTATTACATCGCGTGTGGCAGAATTGATAATATCATCCAGCCTTGCCTGCGCACTCGTCTCATTATTCACTGACTGCAGGAATTTCAAAGGGTCACTTATCTTCCAGCGAGCTGTAGCATCTACCCATATATATTTTTTGTCCATAGTGGGTATCTGGTTTGGGTCGCCATCCCAGTCGAGGAGCCTCTTATCAAAATAGTTTGCCATCTGTATAAATGGTACCTTAAAATGGAAACCTGCCTGTGTAACAGGTTCACCGATCGGCTTTCCAAACTGTGTTATTACGACCTGCTTTGTCTCATCTATTATATAGACGGTCCCACTTACAAATGCCAGGATCGCGACTACAATGATACCTGTGATTATGCTGGCTATTGTCTTCATCTGGTGGCTCCTTTCTCTCCGACATTCAATAGGGGTAATATAGACCTTTGCTCAGAGTCTATGACATACTTCTTCTCTGCCTTGGGTAATATCTCCATCATCGTCTCTAAATAGAGTCTCTCCTTTGTAATGGCTGGCGCATTCTTATACTCTTGCCATGTTGCAAGAAATCTCTCTGCTTCACCCTTGGCCCTGTTTATCTTATCGAGGCTGTATCCTTCTGCTTCGCGTATGGTCTGCTCTGCCTCACCCTTTGCCAGGGGGATAACCTTATTGTATGCTTCCCAGGCCTGGTTTATAACGCGCTCCTTCTCCTGCTTTGCTTCATTGACTTCATTAAAGGCAGGCTTTACCTGGTCAGGTGGATTTACGTCCTGGAGCTTTACAGTAACTATCTGTACACCTGTATCATAACTATCCAGGATCTTCTGCATTGCCTGCTGGGCAAGATCATTTATCTCTTCCCTCTTAGTAGTAAGTACTTCATCCACGCGGTAGTCACCTACAAGGCGGCGCATCACTACCTCGGATATATCGCGTACATTATCCAGTGGACTCCTTGTGTTGAACAATAATTTTACAGGATCTTTCACACGAAACTGTACTATCCAGCGCACATCAAGTATATTAAGATCCCCTGTAAGCATGAGTGATTCATCGAGGTATTGCCTCGATGAATATCTCGTCTTCACTCCTGCCCTCAGTGTCCTTAGACCAAACTCTTCTTTAAATATCCTCTCTACCTTTACAGGTGTAACCTTCTCCACGCCAAATGGCACTTTTATATGCAGCCCTGGCTGGCTAATTCTGGAAAACTTTCCAAAACGTTGTATTACACCTACCTCGTCAGGCCCTATGGAATATATTGCGCCTATAAGGCCGCTTATAAGCGCAAGGCCTATTATGATAACTACAGTAAATCCCCCAAAATCACCAAACTTCTTCTTGCCCATATCAATAATATCTTCAGGTGTACGAAAGTCCATATCCCCTCCTATATGACAGTATTCGCTTCTATCACTGCGTTCTTCTCTATCACAACTATACCATCCTTGATATAGTAATTCTTCCCCTCGAAATTTGTTTTCTTATCCTTATTTATGATCTGTACATTATCACCTATCCTGGCATTCTTATCTATGATGGCCTTTTCTATGCGGCAGTTATTCCCTATGCCACAGGATGGCCTCTTTATGGATTTGTTGCCCTCCAGCTCCTCGATGGTTTCATAAAAGTCACACCCTAAGATTACTGAGTTCATTATCTGGGTATTCTTTCCGATCCTTGCCCTCAGGCCGATTATCGAATGTGTTATATTAGCTCCGTCTACTATAGCACCTTCACCTATAGTAGAATCAGTTATAGTGCTCGATCTAAGCTTTGAAGGTGGCAGATACCTGGGCCTTGTAAAGAACTGCCACTCCTCATCGTATATATCGAATGGAGGTACTATATCTGTAAAGGAGAGGTTTGCCTCGTAAAAATTCTTTATAGTGCCGATATCCTGCCAGTAACCTTCGTATATATATGCATAGGTCTTGGTGGTCTTAAAATTGTCCGGTATGATCTCCTTGCCAAAGTCTACCTTCTTTGACTTTGTAAGGACGTCTTTTAAGGTATTTGCATTGAAGAGATATATACCCATCGATGCAAGAAATGACCTCTTGCCGCTTACTGTAGCAGCAAGCTTTGATATCTTAAATTCACTCTTCGGCTTTTCCACAAAGCCATTTATCCTGCCGTTTTTATCCAGGCCCATTATGCCGTATTGCGATACGCTTTCAGGGTTGACTGGATTGCATGCTACGGTCACTTCAGCTCCCTTTTGTATGTGGAAGTTTAGCATCTCTCTTAAGTCCAGTTTATACAATTGATCTCCGGAGAGTATGAGTACATGCTCTATCTTGGGGTCATTAAAGTGCTTTAATGCGCGCCTCACTGCATCTGCTGTGCCCTGGAACCAGTCTTTACTATTGATAGATTGCTCAGCAGCCATGACCTCGACAAAGCCTTTTGTAAAATAGTCGAGCTTATAGGTCCTGGCAATATGTTTGTTTAAAGACTCTGAATTAAACTGTGTCAATATATACATCTTATTAAACCCGGAATTGAGGCAGTTTGATACAGGTATATCTATAAGCCGGAACTTTCCTACAAGCGGCACAGCAGGTTTTGCCCTATGTTTTGTCAAAGGGTATAGCCTGGTTCCGCGCCCCCCGCCCAATATCACACAAAGGAGGTTTCTCATCTTAATCCCCCAACTCTTTTATTGGTAACAAAGTATACCTCTTCTCTGAAAATATCGAATATCTTCTCTTTATTAAGGCTTGGAATAGCCCTTAAGAGCTCTCCAAGCTTGGCATCCTTATTATACATATACCCTTCGGCCAAAATTGTCAATCTATTTTTTGTCTTGGGCCATATAAGTTCATCATAGTCCTTCTTCTTAATCACCAAATATGAGTATCTGTAATTTAAAAAGACCCTGTTTAGATTGCTTATCGTAGCTGTATCACCCTCTTCCTTTGATGCCCATTTATAGCACTCCTTTGTGGCTGCATGATTTAAATTAACCTCTACCTCCTGCGGCACTATGGAATGCGAACCAATACCTACATAATCTTCCTCTCTTATACCAAAATCCCTGCCTGAAAGAAATGCGCCTATCCCGCCTGTCTCCCTTGCCATGGATAACTTTGCAGATTCAAAGATAAATAGACTAAGAAAAAGTGCTACAGCTAATATGAGCATTCTCTTGCCCCTCTTACTAGAGAAGCTCTCCACCATATAATCCCCCACCATAAGACTAAAAGGCGGCATAAGGCTGAGCATATAATGGCGGTGTTTCTCACCGATAAATGTGAAGAATAAAAGCATGGAGAAGAACCAGACAAAGGATAATACTGCGCCCTTTCTCTTTGATAGGTCTCTTCTAATTCGCTTCATTGTATTGGCTATAGACTTTATGATAAATATTGACCATGGCAGACAGAAGATAAATATGATAGGCAGGAAGTAAAAGAGCCTTACTATATTGAGCCCTCCTATCCTCTGTATCGTCTCCCTAAAGAAGATATGGTCTATGTAAGGCCTTCCATGAATCTTGATCATAAGTAAAAACCAAGGAAGGCTTATAAGCAATGAGGTGATAAGTCCTTTAGCAAGATATAACTTCTTAAATATGCCTCTCTCTCCCATACTATACCTGTATCCAAAAATTATAACGAGCGGGAGGATAATACCTACAGGCCCCTTTGTAAGCATGGCCAGACC
Organism: uncultured Planctomycetia bacterium; assembly: GCA_964383775.1. Taxonomy (GTDB): domain Bacteria; phylum Omnitrophota; class Gorgyraeia; order JABMRJ01; family JABMRJ01; genus CAYLIX01. The sequence goes on along the minus strand of CAYLIX010000041.1, from coordinate 763 downwards.
CATAATCACATATGCCAAGAAAAAACGCTCTTTAAATAGAAGATAGACAGATGCGCATAATAAAAGCAAAAAGAATACCTCTGGTAATATAAGGCGTGCGTATCTAAAGGCTGCCAGGGTGCTCATCATTATTAGAGACGATGCAATGCCTGTCCTTAGATTATACAGCTCCTTACCTAAAGAAAAGATAAGGAGTATTATTATGGACATGGATAGAGCTGCTGGCAAGCGCGCAGCCTGCCAGGTCCTGCCAAGAGATTTAAATACCCCTGCTACTATCCAGTAATAGAGTGGGGGTTTTTCAAAACGGGGTCTCTTAAAATAATAGGGGGTAATCCAGTTATTCGTATCGATCATCTGGCGTGATGCCTGGTAATAGAAGGCCTCATCCCCTTTAAACTCTAGTCCGACAAAGTCTGATTGGTATGTAAATACGGCAAGGCTTACCAGGAAGAGTATAAGTGGTATTATATATTTATTCATATTATGTGGTATTCTATCATAACCACCACTTATACGCAAGTACGCGCTCAAAGAGACTCGCTCAAAAAGACTGTTTCTATTGGAGCTTTACATAAGGAAACTGTCTTATTGGAGTATTATCTGGGAGGAGGTACTAGATCTATTAAGAAACATTTTCCTTCATGAGCAAAGCCATGAGAAGGAAAACGTTTCTTTTTAAGCAGGTAGGGGTGATTGACAAAATGTGGTTCGGATGATATCATACGAACATATGAATAGATGGCTTGGCGCTATATTGGGT
>CAYLIX010000040.1:0-10551 GCA_964383775.1 uncultured Planctomycetia bacterium | reverse complement strand
TTTAGTGGGAAAGGTAGTGGAGTTGGGCAGTTCCAGTGCAAAGGTCATGAGTATTACAGACCCGGACTCAAGGGTAGGAGTACTGATACAGAGATCGCGATATGACGGCCTCTTATATGGTACGCTTACGCGCCAGTGCCAGATGGTATATATCCCGCTCGATGCTGATGTATGGCCCGGAGATGTTGTAGTGACTTCAGGGCTTGGCAGGTCTATACCAAAGGGCTTATTAGTAGGTATTGTCGAAGATGTATTTATTGATAAGAGCGGCCTGTATCAATCTGCTATTGTCAAACCCTCCGCAGATTTTTCAAAACTTGAAGAGGTCTTATGCATAAAATAACTAGGCCCTATCTATATTTAGCGTTGATAGCAGCCTTTATGTTGGAGAGTGCATTCTTAAACCTACTCAATATCGCAGGTATACGACCGGAACTTATGCTGATACTGCTCGTATTTATCGGGCTTCATTGTGATTATAGGCTTACCCTTGAAGCAGGTGTTGCATGCGGACTTTTAAGAGGTGCTATGAGTACAGGCCCCGTAATTATACATGTAGCCACTTATTCACTCTGCAGCCTCTTTGCCGTGTATTGCAGCAAAAGGGTATATAAGAAAAATTTCCTCATGCAGATTATCCTGCTCTTCTTTATTGCAGCTGCAGCTAATGGCCTTAATATTTTTGCAAGATCAATAATGAATAGCAGTGCTCTCTTCAATACCAGCGCACAAAGCGCTACTATATCTTACCTCTTTGCCATAAGCATCTACACTGCGTTCTTGTCTCCGCCAGTATTCTTCTGCCTATCAAAGTATTTTAAGTTTAAGGGCGAGGACCTTTAATCGTGAGAGTTAAAGTGCTGGCAGCGCTTATATTCACGCTATTTCTATTTCTGATAGCAGGGCTATTCTATCTCCAGATCATCAAAGGATCATTTTATCAAAATCTCTCTGCCAAAAACAGGATAAGGCTTATACCGATAGAGAGCCCGCGTGGCAGGATATTTGACAGGAACGGCACCCTCCTTGTAGATAACAGGATCTCATTTGATCTATCGGTCATACCGCTTGAGCTTAAAGACAGGAAAACGCTTTTTCATTCTCTGGCAAATACACTTGGCATAAAGAGAGAAGCCCTCGAAAGATCTTATAAGAATAATTACCTCACGCCTTTTAAACCGGTAACAATAGCTGCGGATATAGATAGAAGAGATGCCATTATGCTGGAGGAGGAGAGGCTGGATCTACCGGGAGCCATTATTGAGACCTCACCGCGCAGGCGCTATCTCTACAAAAATAGCCTATCCCATGTGCTGGGATATCTGGGGAGAATAAACCAGCAGGAATTGACAAAACTAAAAGATTATGGTTATAGCAGGACTGATCTCATCGGTAAAGCTGGAATAGAGAGATTCTATGATAACTATCTCAGGGGGCGCCATGGTGGTATGCAGCTGGAGGTCAATAACAGGGGATACCAGGTAGGCATCCTTGGTATCAGGGAGCCGTCAAAGGCCAAGGACCTGCACCTGACTATAGATATAAAACTACAGAACTTTATCGAAGAGATTTTCAAAGATGCGCGTGCTGCTGCTTGTGTGATGGATGTATCTAGTGGTGAAATACTCAGCCTTGTAAGCACGCCCTCATTCGATCCAAATGGCTTCGTTGAATTTGGCAACGATAAAGAACTGAGATCCCTCCTTACGAGAGATGACTATCCCATGTTAAACAGGGTATTGCATTGTACATATCCTCCGGGCTCGGTCTTTAAGATCATCACTGCCCAGGTTGCGCTAGAAAAGGAGAAGATAACCCCTGAGACTGAATTCTCCTGCGCGGGGAGTTACTCACTTGGCCGGAAGACCTTTAAGTGCTGGAAAAAGGCAGGCCATGGCACTCAGTCTATACGTGAAGCAATAAAGAACTCCTGCAATGTATTCTTTTATCAGACCGGCAGGCTTCTCAATGCTGATGACATAGCAAATTTTGCCGCAAGATATGGATTTGGCGAGCCCACTGGCGTAGACGTGGAGAATGAAGCAAGCGGGCTCGTTCCCAATAAGATGTGGAAGCTCCTTAAGAGAAAAGAGCCTTGGTATAAAGGCGAGACACTGAATTATGCCATAGGCCAGGGATATCTTTTGGTTACGCCCATGCAGATCGTGCGTATGACAGCGGCCGTTGCCAATGGCGGGAGCCTCGTAGCGCCATACATTGTAAAGAGGATAGCGGATGTCCATATGCATCAGACAAAGGCCTCCTCTGTAAAGATATCAAAAGAGACGCTCTCTATTGTTAATGATGGATTGATAAAGGTTGTCAATGATCCAAGAGGTACAGGAAGATATGCAGCCGTAGAAGGGCTGATGGTCGCAGGCAAGACCGGCACTGCTGAGACATCCCAGGAAAAGACCCATGCCTGGTTTACAGGGTTTGCCCCTGCCAAGGATCCAAAAGTGGCGCTCGTAGTATTTTTGGAATATGGGGGCAAGGGCGGATTGGGCGCGAGTAAGACTGCGGGCAGGATCTTCTCTTTACTAAAAGAAGAAGGATATCTATAGCATGTATTCACGTATCTATAAAAATCTTGATATGCAGTTATTAATAGTTACCCTGATCATCTTTATGATAGGTATCTCTTCTATCTATAGCGCCACTTATAAAGAATCCCCGGATGCCATTACTAAAGGCCTCGTCTTCAAACAGATATTGTGGATGATGGCAAGTCTCTTGATCCTCTTTGTAATCATCAATATTGACTATCAACGTTTTATCGATCTATCCTATATCTTATTTACATTTACAATAGTGCTTTTACTTCTCGTGCTTATCTATGGTCGTACAAGATTCGGGGCGCAGCGATGGTTTGTTATGGGAGGGCTATCTTTTCAGCCATCTGAGTTTGTAAAGATTACATTTATACTGGCCCTCAGCTCCTATCTCGGCGGTAAGGCCAAGTTTACATATAGGCCAAAGGATCTTATCCTGCCTTTTCTTATGACATTGATACCGCTCTATCTTATATATCTTCAGCCGGATCTCGGTACTGCGCTTATGCTGATACCTATACTCTTTTTGATCCTATTTATGCGCGGGGTCAATATAATGCATCTTGCTGCGATAGTAGGCGCAGGCCTGCTATCCATGCCATTCTTATGGCATATGCTTAAGGATTACCAGAAGTTAAGACTCTCGGTCTTTATAAATCCAAATGCCGATCCATTGGGCGCAGGATATACTATGATCCAGTCGAGAATAGCGATAGGCTCTGGCCTGCTCATGGGTAAGGGCTGGCTTAGCGGTACACAGAATAAACTTAATTTCCTACCGGAGAGGCATACCGATTTTATCTTTTCAGTAGTGGGTGAGGAGGGAGGATTCATCGGATGTGTTATACTGATAGCGCTCTATGGATTTCTTATCTACAGGGGCATCAGGATAATACAATCGACAGGTGACCCTTATGGCAAATTAATGGCTACTGGTATTGTAGCGATGTTTGCCTGTCAGGTAATAGTCAATATCGGCATGGCCGCTGGATTTATGCCGGTCGTTGGGCTGCCTTTACCATTGATGAGTTATGGAGGATCGTCTCTCATCACGACCATGATAGCAATTGCACTCTTACTCAATATCGGCATGCGCAAAGTACGTTACTGATCATATGTTATCCCACAAAATAGTCGAAGGGTTATTGGAGCAAGTAAGAAAGCCGGGAAGATACCTCGGCAATGAGTGGAATGTTGTAAAGAAGGACCTGACAAAGATACCCGTAAGATTTGTGCTCGCATTTCCAGACCTTTATGAATTAGGCATGAGTTATCTCGGGTACAAGATCTTATACCATCTCCTTAATGAACAACAGGACATTGCGTGTGAAAGAGTATTTGCTCCAGGTAGAGATTTAGAAGGGCTCTTACGAAGAGAGAAGATACCCATCTTTACTCTTGAAAGCAAGGAAGAGCTCATGAACTTTGATATAGTGGGCTTCTCTCTTACTTACGAGCTCAATTATACCAACCTCCTCAATATATTGGACCTCGCAGGGATTCCGCTGAATTCAGACCAAAGAGATGATAGTCACCCGCTTATTATCGGAGGCGGACCTTTGTCATTCAATCCCGAGCCTGTTAGCGCGTTCTTCGATTGTTTTCTTATTGGTGAGGCAGAGGATGCGATCTTTGAAGTCATCAGGATCGTAAAGCACTTCAAGGCACAGCCCGGATACAAAAGAGAGGGCCTGCTTAAGGCATTGAGCAGGATCAAGGGTATCTATGTACCTTCACTCTACAAAGAAGAATATGACCACGAGGGAAATTTTAAGAGATTAGATCCTGTGACAGATGGTCTACCAATAAAGATAGATAAGAACCGCGTCGAAGACCTTGATAATACCTATTTTCCGACAAAGCAGATAGTGCCCCACATAAGCATAGTACACGACAGGGTGAGCATAGAGATCATGAGAGGCTGCCCCAACCTGTGCAGATTTTGCCAGGCAAGAAATCTGTATCACCATAAGAGGCAGCGTTCCACTAAAAAGATACTGGCCCTTGCCAGGGAGTCGATACGCCAGACAGGATATGAAGAGCTTTCGCTCTTATCCCTCTCAACAGGTAATCATACGGATATCATCAATATACTCAGCAGCCTTATCCAGGAGTTCAAGGCCAAGGGCGTAAATGTCTCTCTGCCATCATTGCGCATAGATAAGGCATTAAAAGAGTTTCCTGCTATTCTATGCAAGGTAAAAAAAAGCGGCCTCACCTTTGCGCCGGAGGCAGGCACCCCCAGATTAAGAGAAGTGATCAACAAAGAGATAGATATGCGAGAACTGCTCGAGTGTATCGAGGTAGCGTATAACTGCGGCTGGAGAAGGATAAAGCTCTATTTTATGATCGGGCTGCCTACAGAGACGGATGAAGACCTGGATGGTATTATAGAGATTGTGCGTTCTATACACAGCAGTATGCGCAGAGTAGAGCTTAATATAAGCATATCATCATTTATCCCAAAGCCGCACACTCCTTTTCAGTGGGAGCCAATGGAATCGAAGGAAGGGCTCGAGAGAAAGATATCATATATCAGGGATCGCATTGGAAGGAAGGGCGTACGCTTGAGTTTTCATGATACGAGGACGAGTCTTCTTGAAGGCGCCCTGTCACGCGGTGACAGGGGATTGAGCAGGGTGATCTTAGAAGCATTTAAGAATGGGTGCAGGTTTGATAGCTGGACCAATGAGATGGATTTTGATGCATGGATGGAGGCCTTTAAGAGCACAGGTGTAGAGATAGGCCATTATCTATATAAAAGAATAGATTACGACCAAGGCCTGCCCTGGGGGCACATAGATTGCGGTATTTCTAGCCAGCTCTTATCAAAAGAGGCAGCATCTCTAGGCACATATTTGACAAATAGTAGCTAATAATGTATACTCCATTATGATTATAATTTTATTATAAATACTATAATAGGAGGCATTAAATGAAAGACTTCCTCAAAAAGATGCAGAGGGTACCCAGAGGGCTCCGCCACAAACTCATGATATCTTTTGCATTGATGTCCATAATACCTCTTCTCGTATGTGCCTACTTAGTCAGCACCTTTATCATGCCGCAATTAGAGAGCGCTATGCAGGTGAGTGTCATAGTATTCCTGAGTTTAGGTATATCTGCGCTGGGCCTCTTATTGGCAGGCAATATAATAGATCCCATCATAAGAATGGCGCTCGAGGCTAAGAGGATCGCAGACGGAGATTTTGGCAGTCAGATGAGCACAGACAGGGGTGACGAGATAGGCGATCTCGGCAGGTCTATAAATGTCATTACTGATAAGATCAAGAGCCATATGGCAGAGCTGCAGGCATACAGCGTAAAGACGAGAGAGATAAATATAGAGATACAGCGCAAGGTCTCCGCGCTCTCAAGCCTGCTCGAGATAAGTGACAGGATAGCAACCTCCGGTACTGTGGACGATGTCTTAAACGTAGTCACCCAGAAGACGAGCACTGTATTTACCAATAATTTTACCACACTCTTTTTGGCCAAGGGCGGGACAGTCAATATGCTCCCGAGCGCGCTCTATAATACGGATAAGAGACCGATCAGTAATCTCTCATTTAACATGGACAGGGATTATATAGGCACCTTTGTCAAGAAGAAGAAGGCGCTGAAGATAGATGCAGCTACAAAGCAGAATAAAGACATGATAGAGCTCTGTAATAAATTCAGGATGAAGAGCTGTTTTATAGCCCCGGTTATTTCAAATGGCATAGGTATAGGCTTTCTCCTTACGGGAAATGACAGCAAGGATTTTGTATATACTACAGACAATATGGAGTTTGTCATACTATTGGCCAAGCAGCTAAGTATCGCAATAGAGAATGAAAATCTGACAAAGAGGGTGCGCGAAACCACTGTTAAGGATGAAGCTACAGACCTATTCAATGAAAAGTTTATCAGGGAGAGGCTGGATGAAGAGATAGAGAGGGCTATACTGTATCAGAGGCCGTGTTCTTTCGCGCTCTTTAACGTGGACAATTTTAAGGATTACGTGGAAAAGTACGGTAAAGAGGCTGCGAAGGAGGCTATTAAAAAAATAGGCATTCTCATAAACGAGGCTGCATCCGACATAAGCAAGGTTGGAAAGTTAGAGGGTGATGAATTTGCAATATTACTGCCTGAGAAGAATAAACGGGAGGCGCTAAAGACAGCAGATGAGATCCGCAAAAAGGTAGAGGCCTCGCTCATAAAGGCAGCAGGGAAAGGTGAAAAACCTTTGACGTTAAGCGGCAGCATAAGTGAGAACCCGATAGACGGGACTTCTGCTGATGAGCTCTTTAATAAGGCGCACCTCCTCCTAAAGAAGGCGAAGAAAGAAGCAAAGAGCAAGATATATTTATAACTTTTACAAGGAGACTAAAATATGAAGACGGATGCCAAGACTGAATTGACGTCATTATTAAGGCACATGATCCTGAATAGGGGCTCAGACCTTCACATCTCTTGCGGCACCAGGCCGCAGATACGTGTTGATGAGAGGCTTGTACCTACAACGCATGATGTCGTTACCATGGAAAAGGCCAAAGAGCTTGCCTACAGCATATTGAGCAAAGAACAGATAACGGCGTTTGAGAGGGATAAAGAGCTTGATATGTCATTCGGCATAAAGGATATGAGCCGTTTCAGAGTAAATGTTTATATGCAGCGTGGTGCAGTAGGCATGGCTGTAAGGACCATACCTTATGAGGTTTGGACATTTGAAAAATGCGGCCTACCTGAAAGAGTAGTGCTTAAGCTCTGTAATAAGCCAAAGGGACTTGTCCTGGTAACGGGCGCTACAGGAAGCGGTAAATCTACAAGTATTGCCGCAATGGTAGACTACATTGCAAGAGAGAGGCAGTGCCATATCATCACCATAGAAGACCCCATAGAATTTGTGCATGGGTTTGGTAAGAAGGCATTGATAGAGCAGCGTGAGATAGGTAGTGACTCTTATTCTTACAGCGCAGCGCTAAAACATGTCTTAAGACAAGACCCTGATGTAATACTCATTGGAGAGATGAGAGACCTCGAGACTATAGAATCAGCCCTGATCATTGCAGAGACTGGCCACCTCGTCTTTTCTACGCTCCATACCTCTGATTCAGTCCAGACCATAAACAGGATAGTCGACGTCTTTCCATCGCACCAGCAGGCGCAGATCCGCACACAGCTCTCTTTTGTATTATCCGGCATCATCTCACAGCAGCTTATCCCTAGGTCAAAAGAACCAGGCCGGTCACTCGCGACTGAAGTTTTAGTGGCAAACTCTGCTGTCAGGAGCCTTATACGCGAGGGAAAGCCGCACCAGATATATTCAGTGATACAGACGAGCCAGAGGGACGGTATGCGCACTATGAACCAGGCTTTTGTAGAGCTCTATAAAAAAGGTCAGATAAGTTATGAAGAGGCCTTTGCCAGGACCATGGATCCTGTAGATTTAGAGAGGCTGCTCCATAGATAGAGATCATTATGAAGAAGATAATAAATAAACAACTTGGGGAACTTCTCGTCGAGAGAGGCATAATCAATGCAAAACAGCTTGAACAGGCCCTCAAGATGCAGAAGGAGGACGGCAGTCTATTGGGACAGGCATTGGTAGCCCTTGGCCATGCCACTGAAGAAGAGATCGCCCATGCCATAACTGCGCAGTATGGCTTTCCATTCTTACCGCTAAAGGGGTATGAGATAGAGCAGGATGTGATAAATATGGTGCCGGAGAATGTTGCCAGGCAATATGGCATTATACCTCTGGATAAGATGGGCGATACATTGACCATTGCCATGTCCAACCCATTGAATATGCAGGCTGCTGAAGATATTGAGATGTTGACCAAGAGCAATGTACAGGTCTTTGTCTGTACCCTTACCGACCTGAACGAAGCTATAACCAGATACTATACCAAGACATAAATATATGGCCATCTCGATTAGAGATAGGATAAATGACGCGCTCGTAAAGAAAGGTCTCATATCAAGTGAGGACCTCCAGGGCGCTATTAAATTTCAGAAAGAGAAGGGCGGAAAACTCAGCGATATCCTGGTAAACAAGGGGCTCATAAAGAAAGATACCCTTGTGACCATCTTGAGCCAGGAATTGGGTATGCCCATAATCAATATTACAAGATACAAGATTACCCCCGACGTATTAAAGCTGATCCCAAAAAAGATGGCACTTCGTTATAAGATATTGCCGATCTCCAAGATGGGTAATATTCTCACCATAGCCATGATCGACCCATTGAACATCTTTGCAATAGACGATATAAAGACCCTGACCGGTTTTAATATCGGGCCTGTGATCACCACGGAAAAAGATATGAATGATGCCATAGAGCAGTACTATGGCGAAGATACGCACCAGGCAGTTGAGAAGATCATTGAGGATATCGAGGAGTCGAAGAGGATCGAGATGGTCGAGGATAGTGGTGATGATTTTGACTCCTCAAAACTTATGCAGCTGACAGAGGAAGGGCCGGTTGTAAAGGTTACAAATATGATCCTGAATGAAGGCATTAAGCTCAAGGCCAGTGATATATTGATAGAGCCGCTTGAGCGGGATATGAGAGTCCGCTATAGAGTGGATGGTATCTTGCAGGAAGGGCGCACGCCACCAAAGACCATGCATGCAGCTATAATCTCGCGCCTTAAGGTAATGTCAAAATTGAATATAGCGGAGCGCCGCCTGCCCCAGGACGGAAGATTCAAGATCAAGATCCGCGACAGGGAGGTGGACTTCAGACTCTCAATATTACCCTCTAGCTTTGGAGAGAAGGCGTCATTAAGAATATTGGATAAGAGCCAGGCAACCCTTGAAATAGATAAACTCGGTTTTGAGAAGAGTTCATTAGAAGATTTGATTACTGCATCAAAGAGGCCACATGGCATGATACTCGTCTGCGGGCCCACAGGGTGCGGAAAGACGACGTCTCTATACTCTCTCTTAAAGAATATAGATTCGCCTGATAAGAATCTCGTAACCGTAGAAGACCCTGTGGAATATGATCTGAAGGGTATAAACCAGGTGACGATCAAGCAAAATATAGGACTGACATTTGCATCATCTCTGCGTTCAATCCTTCGCCAGGACCCGGATATAATAATGGTCGGAGAGATAAGGGATTTTGAGACGGTTGATATTGCTATTAAGGCAGCGCTTACCGGACACCTTGTCATGAGCACATTACACACGACGACAGCGAGTGGCTCAATAGTGCGCTTAGTCAATATGGGGGTCGAGCCATTTTTGATATCTTCATCACTGGTCCTCGTTGCAGCCCAGAGGCTCATACGTAAGATATGTACTAAATGCAAGGAGAGTTATAAGGTGAGTGAATCCCTGGCAAAGAAGGTAAAGCTCGAGCATTTCTTAAAACCGCCGTTTACGCTCTACAGGGGCAGGGGATGTAAGGCGTGTGTAAATACCGGATATAAAGGAAGGGTAGGCCTTATAGAGTGTCTGAAGATGAGCCAGGAGATAAAGATGCTCGTATCCAAGAAGGCGCGCGAAGATCAGATAAATGCGCAGGCAAAGAAGGAAGGCATGAGGACGCTCAGAGACAATGGTATTGAGAAGGCCCTTGCAGGGATAACTACACTGGAAGAGGTCTTCAGGGTTACGACTGGTGACCAGAATATAGAACTGTCATAAGAGGGGTTGGCTGTAATATGGCTGAGCCATTTAGCGAGAGATTTGCAAAGCGGCTTGTTGATTCAAAGGTTATTAAGAAGGAGCAGCTCGACAAGGCGCTTGCCATACAAAAAAAAGGGGGCGGTAACCTCGGTAAGATTCTCGTGGAAGAGGGCATGATTTCACAGAAGGCCCTTATGGTCACCTTGAGCCAGGAGTTTAATATACCGCCCATAGCATTATCAAAATATAAACTGGATATCAAGGTAACTAAGCTTATCCCCGAACACTTTGCAAGGAGTCACGTGCTCATGCCGGTATCTAAGATAGGTAAGCGCCTGACTATTGCGATCTCAGACCCCATGAACATATTTGCAG
>CAYLIX010000039.1:246-10787 GCA_964383775.1 uncultured Planctomycetia bacterium | reverse complement strand
TGTTACGGCATGGAAGACGGCGGTACGCTAAGCTTTGATGCTAAGATAGATAATGGTACCAAGATGGTAAAAATAGTGCAATCTGATACTGGCGCAGATCTTACTAAGGAAATAAAGGACCACAAGACCATGGGAGGCGAACTTTTTGCAGAGCAGGGAAAGCTCGGTGGGATAAGCCTGTTTTTAGCAAGAAGGATAATAAAAGATCATAACGGTACTTTAAAGATAGAATCGAATAAAAATAAGGGAACCAAGTTTACAATAACACTACCGATAGATTTCACGAAGTAGGATGTCATAAATTCCTTCAAATTTTCCTCACATAATACCGTACACTATTAAAAAAGATAAAAACATGTAATTAACCAAGCAAGCTTTCTTTTATGCAAAGCTCAAAAACGCCTTTTCGTAGTCTTATTCCACGTATTTGTGACTTGGGGATCCAGGTTTTTTGGCCATTATAGACAAGGATGGCCTTTTTGGTTTCGTGGAGGATGCGGACTTGGGCCCAGATGTAAGGGTCTCTGGGGTAGAGTAGGCGGTAGAGGCTGAATAGGTACATGTGTGGGGTTCCTTTCTTGTTAGATTGCTTCGTCGGCGCTTTTTTGCAGGGGACGTTTCCCTCGCTTCGCTCGGAAACGTCCCCATTACTGCGCCTCCTCGCAATGACGGTGGTAGCGGACCGCTTTTATAGCTGTTTTGTGGTCAATTTTGAGGATACGGGCTATTTTGCAGTAGGACATGCCCAGTAGGCGTAGCTCGGTTGCTTTTTGAGCTAATTTGTGGTATATATAGATATTACTAGCTGGTAATATCTTTATATGGACAGGTATCTCTGCTGTGGTTCGAATTGGTCGGGATGGGGTCCACCACTTCCGCCGAAGGCGGAAGTGATCCTGAAGCGCCGTAAACAATGCGACCGAAGGGAGCATTGTAGGCGCTGAAGGACCTTTAACGAGCATTTATCAAATAGGGGACACCCCTGAGATTGAATTTGGGACAGGCCTGAGATTGAGTTATGCCCCGTCCCTAATATAAATATATGAAAAAAACTATTTTAACATTACTGGTGTTATTGATGGTGCTTGCCATTACAGCAGAGGCGGGTGTGCACTCGTACTGGCTTAATGGCCGCAGATACTATGCGCTCTATTCAGTGTGCCAGGATAATGAGATAAAGTACTGCTGGGATTCCTCTGCAAGGGTAGCTACACTTATAAAGAATGGCGTCGAGGCAAAGATAAGGGTAGGTAGTGATAAGCTTCTCGTAGGCGAAAGACTTAAAGATATAGGCCCACCACTTCTATTTCATGATAATACAGTCGTAATACCTGCATCCTTTGCAAAGAGCAAGCTTAATAGGGTCTTTGGATCAAAGGTGACGAAAAAGTTCGCCAAGACTGCCAAAACAGCAAAACACAGAATAAGAACAATAGTTATTGATCCGGGCCATGGTGGTAAGGACCCTGGCGCAGTGGGTAAATACTACAAGCTTCATGAAAAGGATATTGCACTCGACGTTGCAAAGAGGTTAAAGAAGCTCCTCACATCGCGCGGGATAAAGGTCTACATGACCCGCCAGAATGATAAATTTATCTCTCTCTGGAAGAGGGCGGATATTGCCAATAAGAAGAACGCGGATCTATTTGTAAGCGTGCATGCAAATTCATCGAGATACAGAAGTGCCAAGGGTTTTGAGACATACTACTTTTCTCAGGCCAGCGATGACAGTGCAAAGGCACTTGAGGCTGCTGAGAATGCAGCCTTGGATTTTGACTCAGACTCGCTCGATAAGTACAATAAGAATGCAAAGGCTATAGCATATGATATGGCACTTACTGAGAATAAGCGTGTCTCAAGGGATATTGCTGAGTATGTTACAAAGTATGTCCGGCGTAAGATCTATGTAAGGGATAGGGGCCTCAAGAGTGCAAGGTTCTGGGTGTTAAAGGCCACTTATATGCCTGCTGTGCTTGTAGAGATAGGATTTATCTCCAATAAGAAAGAGGAAGGCCTGCTAAGGACAGCATCGCACAGGCAGAGGATAGCAGAGGGGCTGGCAAAAGGTATATTGACATATAAGAATGAGTATGAAAAAGAGAATGGATTCAGCAGATAATGGATAAGCGGCCAATAGGCATATTCGATTCCGGGCTCGGAGGGCTGACTGTAGTCAGAGAGGTAAAGAGGCTGCTGCCTGCTGAGAATATAGTGTACTTTGGGGATACTGCCCGTGTTCCGTACGGGACAAAGTCAAAAGAGACGGTTACGAGATTCTCTAAAGAGAATGTAAAATTCCTCCAGAGACTGAAAGTAAAACTGATAGTCGTAGCATGTAATACGGCATCTAGTTTAAGTCTACCTGCGCTTGTAAGAAATTTTAAGATACCCATAATAGGCGTAACAAAGCCGGGAGTAGAGAGGGCGCTTGAAGTTACAAAAGACGGGGCAGTGGGAGTGATCGGCACACGCGCAACCGTATCGAGTGATATCTACAAGAGACTACTGAGATCAGAGAGACCGTCATTAAAAGTAGTAAACAGGCCATGCCCGCTATTTGTGCCGCTCGTTGAAGAGGGCTGGCTCAATAATAAGATTACCTTAAAGATCGTAAGAGAGTACTTAAACGATTTTAAGAGAAGAAATGTCAAGACCCTTATACTGGGGTGTACGCATTATCCATTATTAAAGCCTGCGATAAAGCAAGTGATGGGAAGCAGTGTAGAGCTTGTCGATTCAGCCGAGGAGACGGCAAAGCTTGTAAAGAAGGTTTTGAAGAAAAAAGATATGCTCTGTCCCGCGCGCAGGATGAATCATCATAAATTCTTCGTCACAGATGAGCCGGCACTATTTAAGAAGGTCGGCGAGATGTTTCTTAAAGACAGGATTACGCACATAGAGAGGGTATAATATCATGTATGAGATCTCTGTTAAATTGGACTTTAGCGCAGCGCACCATCTCAGGGAGTATTGCGGCAAGTGTGAAAATCCACATGGCCACAACTGGAAGGTAGAGGCAACTGTATCGGATAAATCACTGGATAGCATCGGGATCCTGGTAGACTTTAGGGTATTAAAGAAGCGGCTCAGGAGCATCCTGGAGGGGCTGGACCATACTGACTTAAATAACCTGGAGCATTTTAAGAAGAATAATCCGACCTCTGAGAATATAGCAAAGTTTATATTTGAATCGCTTAAGACGGGTGGGATTACGCCGAGCAAGGTATCTGTGTGGGAGAGTGAAGCTGCTTGCGCAACATACACGGAATAAAAAAAGCGGTTGTATTATTATCAGGCGGTATAGATTCTGCTACAACGCTCTTTGTTGCAAGAGAAAGAGGGTATAAATGTTTCCCTTTGAGCTTTGACTATGGCCAGAGGCACACAAGAGAGCTTAGATCGGCTAGACGCATAGCAAAAGAAGCTGGGTATAATACAAGGATCGTTAAGATCTCTATGCCCTGGAAAGGGAGTTCTCTGACAGATAAGAGTAAGCCTTTACCTAAAGGTAAGGGTACAAGAAAGGCTAGCAGGATACCGTCGACTTATGTCCCTGCGAGGAATATGATATTCTTAAGTATTGCTGCAGGTTATGCTGAATCAATAGGCGCATCACGGATATTCATAGGAGCAAATTCAGTAGACTATTCAGGTTACCCTGATTGCAGAGGGCCTTTTATAAAGGCGCTTGAACATGCACTAAAGAAAGGTACTAAGACGGGGGTAGAGTCCAGGGCAATTAAGATAGAGGCGCCCCTGCTTCGTATGAAAAAGCGTGATATCATAAGAAAGGGCATGCAGCTTAAAGTGCCTTACAAATATACATGGTCTTGTTATGCTGGAGAAAGTAGGCCTTGCAAAAGATGCGATTCGTGCATCATAAGAAGGAATGGATTCAAGAAGGCGGGTATAAGAGATGAATGCTGATATCCTTGAGATATTCTCATCAATACAGGGTGAAGGCCCATTCATGGGAATAAGGCAGATATTCGTAAAGTTTGCCCCGTGCAATCTTAAGTGCAGGTTCTGCGACTTAGAGAGCGCGTTTGGCCCGAAAAGATTCAGCATAGATAAGCTGATGAGTATAATAAAGCAGATCAGCGAGAACAGCGGTGATCACCATTCAGTCTCACTTACCGGCGGGGAACCATTACTCTTTAAAGATTTTCTTAAAACCCTATTGCCAAAGATAGGTGAGATGAACTTAAAGAGATACCTTGAGACTAATGCCACGCTCCCAGATGCCCTGGCTGAAGTCATAGATGATGTCGATATAGTGGCGGCTGACTTTAAGCTTCCGAGCTCCACAGGAGGGGATCTATTCTGGAAGGAGCATAAAGAGTTTTTAAGAATAGCGCGCAAAAAGAATTGTTTTGTCAAGATCGTGATTACAGAAGATACCAAAAAAGAGGATGTAAAGAAGGCGATAGATATCATAGAGGAGATAGATAAAGAGATACTCCTTATACTGCAGCCTGTATGGCCTATGAAGGGCGTAAAGCCAGTAAAGAACAGGACATTGTTTAATTATCTATTTCTTGCGGAGGAGAGGCTTGCAAATACCAGGATCATGCCGCAGATGCACAAGGTGTTGGGGGTGAAATAGTGGTAAAGAAGAGATCATCATATAAGGGGCTTCAAAAGCATATACGGCGACTGAAGACTCCCAGGATAGATGTATGGAAGAATATGTATAGAGATAGACGATATCACATAGATATGGAGATACCGGAATTCACCTGTATCTGTCCGAAGACAGGATTGCCGGATTTTGCAGTGATGAAGCTCCAATACATACCGGATGAGTGGTGCGCGGAATTAAAGAGCTTTAAGCTCTACCTTGTATTTTATCGCAATATTGGTATATTTCATGAGCATGTGGTAAATAAGATCCTGGAGGATTTTGTAAAGGCGGCTTCACCACACTCAGCGCATATAGAGCTAGTATTTAATCCAAGAGGCGGCATAACGACTACAGTAAAGGCAGATTATGAGAAAGATTAACTCTGATAAGATCAAAAAAGTCGTAGCAAAACTCTGCATAAAGGCAAATACTGAATTGAGGCAGGATGTATTGCGAGCCCTAAAAAAGGCCTTGAGGCTCGAGAAGAGAGAGAGCGCAAAGAATCTCTTAAGAGAGATCCTGGAGAATGCATCGATAGCAAAACGCGATAGACTTCCCATATGCCAGGACACAGGTATGGCAGTGGTCTATTGCGAGATAGGGCAGGATGTATCCATATCAGGAGATCTTAATAGGGCGATCAATGAAGGCGTGAGAGATGGCTACAGAAGAGGATATTTAAGAAAGTCAGTCGTAGACTCTCCCATAGGTAGGGAAAATACGAATACAAATACACCAGCGGTTATACATACGTCGATCGTACCTGGCAGGGGATTTAAGATAATAGTCTCTCCTAAAGGATTTGGCAGTGAGAATAAGAGCCAGATAAAGATGTTAAACCCAACGGCAGAGATAAGAGATATAAAGGAGTTTATCATAGACGTAGTAAGAAAGTGCGGCGCAAGCGCATGCCCTCCGCTGGTACTGGGCGTGGGTATAGGGGGTACTTTTGAAAAGGCTGCTGAGCTTTCAAAGCTTGCATTATTGCGCCCCATAGATAAGAGAAATCAAAAGAGAGAGATCGCAAAGCTCGAGAGAGATCTCTTAGGAGAGATAAACCAGCTTAATATAGGGCCCATGGGGCTCGGTGGAAAGACTACAGCGCTTGGCATAAATATCCTAGATTTTCCTACTCACATAGCTGGATTGCCTGTAGCAGTATGTGTATCATGCCATGCCACAAGGAGCGCCGAAGAGAGATTATGATAAGGATCACATTACCATTAGACAGGAAGAAGGTACTTAAGCTGAAGGCGGGGCAGAGCGTGCTCTTATCTGGCAGGCTATATACTGCGAGAGATATGGCGCATAAGAGATTTATAAACATACTAAAGGCTGGAAAAAAACTCCCCGTATCCTTGAAAGGCGAAGTATTATACTATTGCGGCCCCACGCCTCCGTCACCAGGAGAGGTTATAGGTGCATGTGGCCCGACTACGAGCTCAAGGATGGATCCATTTACAATACCTTTATTAAAGAATGGGTTGGGCGGTATGATAGGCAAGGGAGAGCGTTCAAAAGAAGTGCGTGATGCCATAAAGAAGTACAAGGCTGTATATTTTATTGCAACGGGAGGCGCTGGCGCGCTCCTTTCAAAGAGAATAAAGAAGGTATCTATTGCAGCATTTCGTGAATTTGGTACTGAAGCAGTGCATGAACTTGTGGTAAAGGATTTTCCCGTTATCGTAGGTATAGACCAAAGAGGAGAGGATCTCTATGAGAAGTGATGGAAGAAAGACGAATGAACTCAGAAAGATAAAGATAAAGCGTAACTTCATGAAATTTGCCGACGGGTCCTGCCTTATAGAGGTGGGCAATACAAAGGTGATATGCACAAGCTCCATAGAGGATGGTGTGCCGCCGTTTCTACGGGGTAAGGGCACTGGCTGGGTCACTGCAGAGTATAGTATGCTTCCACGTTCATGCAAGAGCAGGATATCGAGAGAGTCTACGAGGGGCAGGGTAGGCGGAAGGACGCATGAGATTCAGAGGCTTATAGGCAGGTCTCTACGCACAGTCATTGATCTGGCTGAGCTTGGCGAGAGGACCATATGGATGGATTGTGACGTTATCCAGGGCGACGGTGGTACAAGAACTGCAAGCATAACAGGCAGCTTTATTGCACTGGTCGATGCACTGAATATATTAAAGAAGAGGGGTGTCTTTGATAAGATACCTGTAAGCGATTATGTAGCGGCTTCGAGCGTAGGCATGATAGGCGGGAAGCCTTGCCTTGATCTAGATTATGAAGAAGACTCAAAGGCTGATGTTGATATGAATGTGGTCATGACCGGCTCCGGAAAGTTTATAGAGATACAGGGTACTGCAGAAGAGGTGCCTTTTGGCTCTAAGGATCTCGATGAATTGGTAGGGCTTGCTAAAGACGGCATACAGAAACTCATAAAGACGCAGAAGAGGATACTCGGTAAAGACGCTCTATGAAGAGACACAGACTCTTAATAGCCACCAGAAACAGAAAAAAATTCAAAGAGATCAAGAGGCTATTTAAGGGTTTCCGCATAAAGATCCTGTCCCTCGATAATTTTATTAACATACCAGAAGTAATAGAAGATAAGAAGACCTTTCACGGCAATGCCATGAAGAAGGCGCTCGTGGTGTCCCGTCGGGTAGATTGCCTTGTGCTCGCAGATGATTCCGGGCTTGAGGTCAATTCCCTTGGCAATGCGCCTGGTGTGCACTCTGCCCGGTATGCAGGCAGGCAAAAGAATGACAAGAAGAACTGCCTTAAATTGCTTAAGGCTCTAAAAGATAAACCCCGATCCAGAAGAAAGGCCCATTTTACATGTGTAGTTGCCATGGCAAAACAAGGAGAGGCAATAAAGATTGTAAAGGGTGTGTGTAATGGCATGATAGGCCTCAAGATGGAAGGGAAGACTGGATTTGGGTATGATCCCTTATTTATACCGCTCGGATATAAAAAGAGTTTTGCTCTATTAGGATCTAAGATAAAGGATAGATTGAGTCACAGAAGAAAGGCTTTGAATAAGGCAAGACGATTTATCGAAGGATATCTCCCAAAAACTCCTTAGCCTCTTTTTTGAATATTTCCTCAAGCCCGCCTTTTATAATATCTCTTTTAGAGGCCCCTGCTCCGAGCTTATACTTTGGATCTTTTAGTGTACCGGTGACCTTAATATTGCCCATGTAATTACCCGCCTGCGAGATGATGAGATTGGCTATCCTCGCTCCCTCAGATGAGCCTTTTACAAGGTCCTGTGTTATGTTGGTATTGAGCTTAAGATCAATATTGCCGTTAAAGTCTACGGCACCCTTTGCAGTCATATTTACATTCTCAGAGTAGAGGGTAAGATCGTCAGTAGATACCCTTCTTTCCTTAACCAAAAAATTTCCCGCTGCCTCTCTAAAGACAACGGTCCTTAGATTTGACATGCCCAGAGCAGTGGTGAGCCCCTTTAAAACCGGTATCTCCCATAAATAACCGTCTGTTATGGTCGCCCATCCATTGCCACGGAGAGTATCGCCTGCCCTGGCAATACCCTTAAAGGAGAACTTACTCGATAGATATCCGGATAACCTCTTCTTAATGCCTCTTTCATGTGCCAGATATTCAAGATCCATGTCTTTTAAGACGAGATCCAGGGAATAGGGGAGATCGCGTTCTTTTATATCCATATTCATCGAGGCATTGAGTATGCCATCATAAATATTGGCTTCTAGTCTATGTGAGTTTAAGATGCCCTGGCTTAACCTTAAATCCAAATAGAGATTTTCTATATCAATATCCCGCACCTTGCATCTCTTTGAGCTTAACTTTACACTGCCCTCCTGCCCCTTTAGGTTATTTATCTTACCATTTAAGAAGAAGGCGAGACTGCATGATCCAGAAGCGAGTTTTGTAAAACGTTCCAGTTCTATTTGTGACTCCCCATAGAGATTCATATCAGGATTAGAGAGCCCCTTTATGTCACCGAGTATACTAAAAGGTGAGCCGTAGAGCGTGCCCTTGAGTGCCTTTACCTCTATCTGATCGCCTCTAAGCATGAATTGACCTTCAGTCTCAAGGATATCAGAACTTGCTGATGCTGTACCGTAGTATTCACCATTATCAAGCCCTCTTAAAGCACCTTTTAGGTGTAGGAGAAGATCTTTATATCGTATTGATGCATTATTAAGCTTCAAAGTATCATCCTTAAGACTTACAATGCCGTTTATCTCTGTTAATGGGGCAGGCAGCTTATCTGATTTGAGTAAGAAATTGGAGAACCTTATCATACCATCCCTGTCTTTAAGGAGGAGCCTCTTTGCATTTGATGTGCGGGGTTTTAATGATAATGATGTAGTGCCGGTAAGATGTATCCCGTTGAATGATAGATTATTGAGGTTCAATTTTGCAGCTATTGCCTTATTCTTTAGGAATGTCCATAATTGCGGATTTATTAAGAGCTCATCTATCTTGACCAAAGGCTCTTTAGGAGACTTCTTCTTATATAGTGCAATATCATTGAAGCGTACCTGGGCAGGGGGCAGGTAGCTCATCTTTCCTATGGATATAGGATATCCGGTCTTTTCTTTTATAGTGTTTTCTATAAGGGCCTTTATCTTGACAGGAAAGATATATCTATTTACATAAAGGGTGCCGAGGGCAATAAAGAGTAATATCACTACGATTGTAATGATGACTATATTTTTTACCTTCATCTCTTGCCTCCGTTTTCAAAAGCATTATCATTATATACCACAACCCATCCATTGACAAATATAATATTTCGATATATACTTGTAATCAAATGAAGAAACAACTTGTAATATTACTGGGTATTGCTCTGCTTGTCACAGTCTCTTACGGTCATGCTGCAGAGGAACAAGAGCGTGAGCGCGCGCAAGCTCTTAAACGCGAAGCTATTGCACAGAGAAGAGAGACTATGAAGGCGATAAAGAGCGCACGGTTAGCAGCACAAGAGAAGAAGTCTACTGTGATGCAAAAGTGGCCGCAACAGCGAGAAGTTAAGGCTGCAGATATGGTAGAGAAATCAAAGATGAATAGAGAGTCAAAGATAGGAAGAAGGCGCGAAACGGCAATTGCCAAGAAGGCCAAGAGAGAAGCAGAGATAAGAAGAAATGCTATGGCCATAAGCGCTATGAAGGTTCAGAAGAAGGCAGGGCCTAAGAAGAAGGATAGTAGGATTATAAAGCGGAATTCCCAAGAGAAGAGAATCGTAGAATTGGGAACTGATGTAAGGAAAGTATCGATAAAGGATACAAAGCGTGCCGACGCGCTAATGGCCCAAGGGGACGCGTTATATAATCAAGGAAAGTATAAAGCCGCAGTACAAAAGTATGTCAATACCCGCCAATTCATCGAAGGATTATAAATTATAAAGGGACGGTTCTAAGCGTAATCCCAAACCTGTCCCCAAAATCAATCCCAGATCTGTCCCCTATATGGTTTATCTAAGGGACAGGTCTGGGATTATAATTAGGGACGGGTCCAAGTTTGGCCTGAGAACCGTCCCTAGGTTTGTTGTTCGTTCAAAGGTCCTTCACTCGCTATGGCGCTCCTAAACGTCGCGCCATTACGCTCGCTTCGAACTGTATTATGAGACCCAGCCATTAAGATAACGCAATTTTTATTATTGTTTCCTATTAGGAGGGGGTACAGTCCAGTACCTGAGGCGCGAAGCGCCGAATGGTACTGGACGTCCTAGGGGGAACCGTAGGTTCCCCCTGGAAGCGATTTTGGGCGCAAGCCCTGCATAGCTTTGCTTACGCAGGTCGGAGGCGGAAAAAGCTCAATCCTTACTTTTTCCGCCGTAGACCAAAATCTGCTAGTGGCGCGCCCGGGAGGGATCGCCTACTTCGCTCGCATGATATGCTCGCTGCGTAGGCTCACCTCGTTCGCTTACGGCCTCGTCCGCCTTCGGCGGACTACAGGCCT
>CAYLIX010000039.1:0-236 GCA_964383775.1 uncultured Planctomycetia bacterium | reverse complement strand
AAGATTCTTCACAATAAAGTACACTTTCCGTTAGAAAAGGTAATATTGGCGCGCCCGGGAGGGATCGAACCTCCAACCTACTGGTTCGAAGCCAGCCACTCTATCCGGTTGAGCTACGGGCGCGCAAGAGATTTCTTGCCATAAGGATAGCATACCGTCGCACAAAATTCAAGAGAGAACTCTCCTTGACTCAATTATATTATAAGGTATAATATTAGGATATAAGGACGGGGCGT
>CAYLIX010000038.1:5915-10857 GCA_964383775.1 uncultured Planctomycetia bacterium | reverse complement strand
TAGATACGAGGGAGGGTAAGCTCTCTGTATCAGGCTGGACCGAGACAAAGGATATTACTATACTGGAGTTTCTTACTATACTGGAAGGTCTGGGAGTGGAGACGATAGTATTTACGGATATACTTAAAGACGGTACACTGAGCGGTCCCAACCTTAATGCTATAGAGGCGGTCTTAAATTATACTGATATGCAGGTAATAGCATCGGGTGGAGTCTCAAAACTCGATGACATAATAAGCTTAAGGGCACTTGAACCAAAGGGCCTGGTAGGTTGTATTACAGGCAAGGCCTTGTATGAAGGTAAGCTCGATTTAAAAGAGGCAATAGAGGCGGCAAAGAGATAAGACTATGTTAGCAAAACGAATAATACCGTGTCTGGATGTAAAAGACGGCAGGGTCGTCAAGGGTGTCAATTTTGTTAGTCTGAAAGATGCAGGAGACCCTGTAGAGAATGCGCTATGCTATGATAAGGAAGGCGCAGATGAACTCGTCTTTCTCGATATCACTGCTTCACACCTAAAGAAGCGGACCATAGTAGAGTTGGCCAACCGTACAGGGGAGAAGGTCTTTATGCCCTTTACAGTGGGCGGAGGCATTAAGAGCATAGATGGTATCAGGGAACTTCTTAGCACAGGATGTGACAAGGTCTCAATAAATACCTTTGTTGTGGAGAATCCTAACTTTATAAAAGAGTCTGCAGATAGATTTGGAAACCAGTGTATAGTCGTTGCTATAGATGCAAAGAAGAAGGGCAGATCATGGGAAGTATATACACATGGCGGTAGGACACCTGTGGGACTGGATGCAATAGAGTGGGCAAAGAAGGCCGTCTCATACGGTGCAGGAGAGATACTCCTTACGAGCATGGATAAGGATGGCACAAAGTCTGGATATGATATAGCCCTTACGCGCGCTATATCAGAGGCAGTAGAGGTGCCGATCATTGCATCAGGCGGATGCGGCTCACTTGAAGATATATATAATGTACTCACAGATGGCAAGGCAGACGCTGCACTTGCTGCATCGATCTTTCACTATCGCGAGATCGGCATAAGAGAGGTGAAGGAGTATTTACAACAGAGAGGAGTACCAGTAAGGCTATGAAAGAGATCATAGAGAAGTTAAAGTTTGGTAAAGATGGGCTCATACCAGCTGTTATACAGGATGATAAGACAAAAAGAGTGCTCACACTCTGCTTTATGAATAGAGAGGCCCTGGAAAAGACCATGGAAGAGGCTAAGGTCTACGTCTTTAGAAGGTCGAAGAATGCGCTCATGCTAAAGGGCAAGACCTCTGGCCACACTCAAGCAGTAAAGTCTATATTCATAGATTGTGAAGGCAAATCACTCGTTATCAAAGTAGAGCAAGAAAAAGCTGCATGCCATGCAGGATATTTCTCCTGTTACTACAGGGAGATATCAAAAGACGGAGAGCTAAAGACCGTAGAAGAAAAGGTATTCAATCCCAAAGATGTCTATAAATAGACCGACAAAAGAGGAATTCTTTGAGCTTGCCCAGAAGGGCAATCTCATACCCGTCTACAGACAGATAGTAGCCGATATGGAGACACCTGTCTCTACATTCCTGAAGGTACGTAAGGGTAAATATTCGTATCTCTTAGAATCTGTAGAGGGCGGCGAAAGAATAGCGCGCTACTCTTTCCTGGGGTGCGAACCGTCTCTTATCTTTAAGTCCAATAAAAAGACCATAGAGATCATAAAGGGCAATAAGAAGAAGACCTTTCGTACCAAAGACGACCCTATATCTGAGATAAAGAAGATCATGTCACAGTATAAATTTGTTTCCATTGAAGGGCTGCCCCGTTTCTGCGGGGGACTCGTAGGCTATATGGGGTATGACATGGTAAGGTTCTTTGAGGATATACCCGACGATAACCCGGATAAATTGCATCTACCTGATTCTGTATTTATGCTTACTGATACTATATTGATCTTTGATCACATAGACCATCTGATAAAGATCGTTTGCAATGTCCATGTAAAAGAGGGCACTACAAAGAAGAAGCTCTCAAAGATCTATGATAATGCAATGAAGAGGCTTGATATTATCACTAAGAGGCTCAACCGCCGGCTCGAGCACGAGAAGACCAGAAGGCGCAAGAATGTAACCAAGTTTAAGTCCAACTAAACCAAGGCGAAGTTTGCCTCTATGGTAAAGAAGGCAAAGGAGTATATTCGCAGCGGCGATATCATACAGGTCGTATTATCACAGCGTTTAGAGCGGCGCATCAGCCAGAGAGACCACTTTAATATATACAGGACATTGCGTTCTCTCAACCCTTCGCCCTATATGTTCTATCTTGAATTTGATAAATTTAAACTCATAGGATCATCACCTGAGATCATGGTGCGTTCAGAAGACGGAAATGTGGAACTTCGCCCCATAGCAGGTACAAGGCCGCGCGGCCAGGACAACACTGAAGACGAACACCTTGCACAGGATCTCATAAAAGACCCAAAGGAGCGCGCAGAACATATAATGCTCGTTGATCTCGGCAGAAATGATATAGGCAGGGTATGCAAATATGACACGGTCAAGGTAAATGAACTCATGGTAATAGAGAAGTATTCCCATGTTATGCATATAGTAAGCGATGTGATCGGCTCCTTAAAAGAAGAGAATGACGCGTTTGATCTTATAAGGGCGACATTCCCTGCGGGCACTGTAACGGGTGCGCCAAAGGTAAGGGCAATGGAGATAATAGATGAGCTTGAAAAGTCAAGGCGCGGGCCATATGCAGGCTCAGTCGGGTATTTCAGTTTTTCCGGTAACCTCGATACCTGCATTACCATACGTACTATCGTAATAAAGGGCAATACTGCCTATGTACAGGCAGGCGCAGGCATAGTGGCAGACTCTAAGCCTGAAAAGGAATATGAAGAGACACTTAATAAAGCCGCTGCCCTTATAAAGGCACTCGATATAGCAGAGGGCATATAGAGATGATACTCATAATAGACAATTACGATTCATTTACCTATAACCTTGTCCAGTACCTGGGTGAGCTGGGTGAGAAACTCGTAGTCAAAAGAAACGACGCCATTACTATAAATGAGATAAATGATATGAATTTTGAACGCATCATAATATCACCCGGGCCAGGTGAGCCAAAGGATGCGGGCATATCATGTAAGGTAATCGAGAGTTTTTCAAACCGCATACCTATTCTCGGCGTGTGCCTTGGCCACCAGTGTATAGCGCAAGTTTATGGCGGCCGTATAGTAAGGGCATCTGTGCTTATGCATGGCAAGACCTCGCTCATTCATCATGATGGAAAGGATATATTCAAGGATGTTGAAAATCCCTTTGAGGCTACAAGGTATCATTCACTTATAGTCCAGAAGAGAGGGCTGCCGCGCGTACTTAAGGTCACTGCACATACAAGCGACCACGAGATAATGGCATTTAAACATGTAAACTATCCCATATGGGGGGTGCAGTTTCATCCGGAGAGCATATTGACAAAAGAAGGTAAAAAGATACTGGCAAACTTTCTAAAGGTGAGATAGTGATTAAGGATGCGATAGAGACATTATCTAAGGGTAAGGACCTTGATGCAAAGCAAGTGAGCTCTTCTTTCTATGAGATCATGGGAGGAAAGGCCTCTGCACATGATATGGAGCAATTTCTTGTGCTCCTTGCTAAAAAGGGCGAGACCATTAGCGAGATCACTGCAGCTGTAAAGGTCATGAGAGATAAGATGGATCGACTGGAGCCAAAGGGTGATATGATGCTCGACACCTGCGGTACAGGTGGAGGATCGAGCTCTTTTAATGTCTCTACATTGGTTGCGCTGATCGTGGCAGCAACTGGTATAAAGGTTGCCAAGCATGGCAACCGTTCATATACGAGCCATTGCGGCAGCGCAGATATACTGGAGAGATTGGGTGTGAAGATCAGCATAGATAAGAGTAGGGCCATAGAGTGTATAAATAGAGTTGGCATGGCATTTCTATTTGCGCCGCTCTATCATAGTGCAATGAAACATGTGATAGATGTGAGACGTAAGCTGAAGACAAGGACGATCTTTAACCTGCTTGGCCCCTTATCAAACCCTGCTGATGCAAATGTACAGGTTATAGGCGTATTCCAAAGAGAGCTTACAGAGACCCTTGCAAAGGTCTTAAAGAATCTGAATACTAAAAGGGCATTTGTAGTGCATGGACTCGATGGTTTTGACGAAGTATCCATTTCAGACAAGACCAGGGTATCGGAGCTTAAAGAGGGAAGAGTGACTACATATGAAGTGACACCTGAAGATTTTGGTGCAAAGAGATACAGCAAAGAGAGTGTAGCCTGCCGCACCATAGATGAGAATATCGAGGCCTTTAAGTCTATTTTAGACGGCCAAGAGTCTGCAAAGATGGCCATGGCGCTGGTGAATGCATCAATGGCGCTCGTTGCTGCAGGTAAGGCAGGATCCCTTAAAGCCGGGTATACCCTGGCAAAAGAGATCATAGATTCCAAGAAGGCCAAGAAGGTCCTGGAAGATCTCGTAAAGTTTACAAACGGCTAACTATGATACTGACAAAGATCGTAGAAGAGAAGAAGAAGGAAGTAGAGATAGCAAAGGAGCGTAAGCCCCTTGCAAAGATACAGAAGGAGCTTACAGTATTGCCTTCGGCCAGGGGTTTTAAGCAGGCCATCTCTAAAGAGCACCAGATATCCCTGATAGCGGAGATAAAGAAGGCATCTCCTTCCAGCGGTCTATTGCGAAGGGATTTTGACCCTGTGAAGATATCCCAGGTCTATAGGGCATACGGGGCAAGGGCGCTCTCTGTGCTCACAGACGAAAAGTTTTTTCAAGGAAAACCTTCTTATATTGACGCAGTCAGAAGAGAGGTATATCTGCCTATTCTACGAAAGGACTTTATTATAGATAAGTACCAGTTATATGAGTCAAAGCTCTTGGGCGCTGATG
>CAYLIX010000038.1:0-5905 GCA_964383775.1 uncultured Planctomycetia bacterium | reverse complement strand
GTCTTGCTTATAGCAGACCTGCTCTCGCGTAGTGAGCTATTTCAGTTTCTTGAGATATGCAAAAACCTTGCCATGGATGCAATAGTAGAGGTGCACAACGAAGAAGACCTGGGCAAGGCGCTTAGCGTAGATAGCCAGATTATAGGCATAAATAATAGAGACCTCCATACCTTTGAGGTAGATCTTGGAGTGACATCAAATCTCATAAGCTCTATACCCGATGATAAATTGACCATATCGGAGAGCGGAATAACTAAATATGAGGATGTGATGTTTCTAAAGAGCCTGGGTGTAAATGCAGTGCTGATAGGCGAGGCATTCATGCGCTCAGATGATATAGGCACAAAGGTACGTGAGATCATGGGATATTAATAGGGGGCGATTATGTTACCTGACAAGAGAGGCCATTTCAAGGAGTTTGGCGGTAAGTATATTCCTGAGACGCTCATGGTTGCGTTGGATGAACTGGAGCGAGAGTATAAGTGCGCCAGACGCGACAGGGAATTTACAAGCAAGCTGGATTTTTATCTCAAGCAATATGCAGGCAGACCTACACCGCTCTATTTTGCCCGGAACCTTACAAAGGCCCTGGGTGGGGCAAAGATATTCTTAAAGAGGGAAGACCTTCTTCTTACAGGCGCGCATAAGATAAATAATACCCTGGGCCAGGTGCTCCTTGCTATAAGGATGAAGAAGAGACGTATTATAGCAGAGACCGGTGCTGGCCAACACGGAGTCGCTACTGCTACTGCAGCTCGTATGTTTGGTCTTAAGTGCGATGTATATATGGGTGATGAAGATATAAAGAGGCAGTCGCTCAATGTATTCAGGATGAAGCTATTAAAGGCAAGGGTCATTCCTGTGCATAGCGGATCAAAGACCTTGAAGGACGCTATTAATGAGACCTTGAGAGATTGGGTTACAAATGTCAGGGATACACACTATGTACTTGGATCTGTTGTAGGGCCGCATCCTTATCCTATGATTGTGCGGGATTTCCAATCCGTAATAGGTAAGGAGTCCAGGAAAGAGATGCTTAGTAAGGTGGGGAGGCTGCCGGATTATCTTGTGGCATGTGTAGGCGGCGGATCCAATTCTATTGGATTGTTCTACCCATTTTTCAATGACAAGAGAGTAAAATTCATAGGTGTCGAAGCAGCAGGCAAGGGACTCAATACCACTAAACATGCTGCTACTATAGTAAAGGGTAAGGTGGGTGTACTCCATGGGAGTAAGAGCTTTGTGCTGCAGGATAAGGATGGGCAGATCAATATAGCCCATTCTATCTCAGCAGGATTGGATTATCCGGGTGTGGGCCCAGAGCACTCGTACTATCATAAAATAGGCCGTGCAAAATATGTGGGCATAGATGATGCCTCTGCGTTAAAGGGTTTCAAGATGCTCTCCGAGACTGAGGGTATCATACCTGCGCTTGAGAGCGCGCATGCTATAGCATACCTTGCAAAGCTTGCCCCGCGCTTGAATAAGAATAAGGTCATAGTAGTATGTCTATCGGGTAGAGGCGATAAAGACGTAGATATCATAAGAGAGGCGCTCAAACTATGAATAGAATAGATAAAAGATTTAAAGAGCTAAAGAAGATTAAGAAGAAGGCATTCATAGTCTATATAACCGCTGGTGATCCTGATCTTAACATGACTGAAAAGCTTAGTATCGAGATGGAAAGGTGCGGGGTAGACATACTGGAACTCGGCGTACCATTCTCTGATCCTATTGCAGACGGGCCCACTATACAGGCAGCGAGCCAGAGGGCGCTTTCTAATCATGCGAACCTAAAGAGTATCCTAAGCCTTGTAAAGCGAATAAGAAAGAATACAGATATACCGATTGCGCTTATGACATACTACAATCCAGTATATGCCTATGGAATAAAGAACTTTGTTTATGATGCCAGGGTCTGCGGAGTAGACGGTGTTATCATACCAGACTTACCGCCTGAAGAGGCAGGGGACCTCATAACATGCTCTAAGAAGCGTAATTTTAAGAATATATTCTTTCTTTCTCCAACGAGCTCAATGGAGAGGGTAAGACTGGTGAGCGCAAAGTCGAGCGGTTTTATATATTATGTATCACTTACAGGTGTTACAGGAGCTCGCAGTTCATTACCTGCTGAAATCGTAAAGAATATAAGACGTATAAAGCGCGTTACAAAGAAACCTGTATGTGTAGGATTTGGTGTTTCGAATTCATCACAAGTACGTAACATCGCAAAGATTGCCGATGGTGTAATAGTAGGCAGCGCTGTCATAAAATGTCTGGAGCGCAACAAAAAAAAGAGAGATTCACATAAACGCGTAGGTAGCCTTGTAAGAAATCTCGCAAAGGCGATAAGATGAGTCTGGTACGGATAGTGGCATTGGATGTAGGCCAGAAACGCATAGGCGTTGCAATGAGTGACCCACTCGGTATTACTGCGCAGGGGCTCGATACAATACTACGTGAAGACGATGATGCGCTCCCAAGGCTTATCAAAGAACATGGAGTGACAGAGATAGTGGTAGGTCTGCCGCTTAATATGGATGGAACTGAAGGAGAGAGGGCAAAGGATGCGCGTCTTTATGGAGACCGGCTCAAAGAGAAGGTCTCTCTACCAGTAACGATGTGGGATGAGAGGCTCTCTACTCTGCAGGGTGAGAGAGAGATGATAAGAGGGGATCTAAGCAGAAGAAAGAGGAAGGGATTGAGCGACAGGGTTGCCGCACAGATGATATTGCAGAATTACCTCGATTCAAGGAGAAGCCATGTATAACAAGACTGTACTCGCAAATGGATGCAGGGTGATGATAATAGATATGCCGCATATGGAATCGGTTGCGCTGGGAGTATGGATAGGGGCAGGCGGAAGATATGAGAATAAGAAGAATACCGGCATAAGCCATTATCTTGAACATATGGTCTTTAAAGGCACGAGTACGAGATCCACAAAGGATATCAAGGAGTCGATAGAAGGCATAGGCGGGTCTTTAAACGGTTTTACAGACGAAGAGGCGACCTGCTACTATGTCAAGGTGCCCAATAAATATGTAGAGCTTGGACTCGATGTCTTGAGTGATATGGTTATAAATCCCAAGATCTCCAAGCACGAGCTTGAGAAGGAGAGGGGCGTAATATATGAAGAGATGAAGATGTATAGAGACCGTCCAGACCATTATGTGCAGCAGCTTTTATCAGAGCTGTTGTGGACGGATCATCCTCTCGGTATGCCTTTAGTCGGTTTTGAAGGGACACTATCAAAGCTTGACATAGATGATCTCCATGAGTATAAGGAGAGGTTTTATACACCTTCTAATATAGTAATAACCGTGGCAGGCAGGGTTGATAAAGATCTCTTTGCAAAGATGACACAAGCACACTTTTCAAAATTGAAGAAGACACCCTTGCCGCACTTTAAGAAATTTTCACAGAAACAGAAGAAGGCGCGCTTCAATCTGTTTCATAAGGTTACTGAACAGACGCATCTGGCCATAGGTTTTCATAATGTTTCAAGGTTCGATCCTGAAAAATATACGACTACCCTATTGCACATTATCCTGGGAGGCAATATGTCCTCGCGCCTCTTTCATGAGGTGAGGGAAGAGAGAGGGCTCGCTTATGACATTGGCACGGCAAAGAAGCATTATATGGATACAGGCGCATTTCTTATAGGGGCAGGCCTCGATAATAAACGCCTCGGCAGCGCTACTGATATCATTGCAAGCCAGCTGCGCAAGATCAAGAAGATCCGCGTAAAAGAGGATGAGTTAAGAAGGGCAAAGGATTTTTATAAGGGGCAGCTAGCCATGGCGCTGGAAGGTACATTGAGCCGTATGCTCTGGACCGGAGAGAAACTCATAACAAAGGATATTAATTATAATATAGATGAAGCGATAGACAGCATCAATAGCGTGACCGCAGATATGATAAGGGATATGGCGCAGAAGACTTTTCGTATGAACAATTTAAACGTAGCGGTCATAGGCCCATTAAGCAAGAAGGATGAAAAGTCTATCAAGAAGAACCTGAGGATGTAATGAGGAGTTCGTTTCGGCTTCTTAGAGTATTTGACATAGATATCAATATACATGTGACCTTTATAATCATGCCGATCCTCTTTTTATCTTACGGCATCAAAGGGCTCTTTCTTATTTTATTCGTCTTTTTCTGTGTGACACTCCATGAGCTGACGCACAGCATAGTGGCCAGACATTTTGGTATAGGCGTAAGAGAGATCACGCTCCTTCCTATAGGCGGGATTGCATCTATGAGCTCTCATCCTAAACGGCCGAGTGATGAATTCTTTATATCCATATCAGGGCCGCTCTTTAATGTATTATTTGCACTGGTGCTCTTTTATCCTATCCGTGCCCTTGTAGGGCATGAGGCCCTATTTTCACCATCTCTTGCAAGCTGGCCGCAGACAATCGCAGAGTGTTTTTGGGTAAATATTGCATTGGCAGTATTTAATATGATCCCCGCTTTTCCAATGGATGGGGGGAGGGTGTTGCGTTCTGTGCTGGCGCAAAAACTCGATTATAGAAAGGCTACATCCATAGCCGTCAATGTAGGACATATCTTTGCGCTTCTTTTCGCATACTATGGTTTGAGGCATGGCCGTTTTATACTGGTATTTATAGCCATCTTTATATATATGGCAGCTTCAGCTGAAGAGCTTCAAGTCGAGGCAGCAGAGAGAATAAAGAGGCTTAAGAGCCGTCGTTTTAATAAGGAGATAAACTTTATGAATAAGAAGGTTTTGATCGCACCTAGCATACTGGCAGCGGACTTTAGCCGCCTGGCAAGAGAGGTGGAGGCTGCTGAAGCGGCTGGGGCTGATTGGCTCCATGTAGATGTAATGGATGGCCACTTTGTCCCAAATCTTACTATAGGCCCGCTCGTTGTAAGAGATATCCGAAAGGCCACAGGGCTGCCATTGGATGTGCACCTCATGATAAAAGACCCGGATAAATATGTGGAGGCGTTTGCAAAGGCTGGGAGTGATATTATCACGTTTCATGTAGAGGCGTGTAAAGATCCGAAATCTCTTGTAAAGAAGATAAAGTCATATGGAATAAAAGCGGGCGTATCAATAAAGCCTAAGACCGGCGTAGATGTGCTGAACGACGTAATAGATGATGCAGACCTTATATTGGTAATGACAGTAGAGCCGGGATTTGGCGGGCAGTCTTTTATTAAAGAGATGCTGCCCAAGATAAAAGATATTAAGAGCCGTTACAAGGGTTATATAGAAGTGGATGGCGGGATCAATCGCGACACAGCAGGACTTGCCCTGGAGGCAGGCGCAAATGTCCTGGTAGCGGGCTCAGCAGTATTTGGCAAGGGCGATTACAAAGATGCGATCAATGAACTAAGGATAAGGAGGTAAAGGAATTGGGTAAGATTAAATTCGGAACGGATGGATGGAGGTCCATAATAGGTGAGGATTTTACTTTTGAGAATGTAAAGATAGTTGCCCAGGCAGTGGCAGACTATGTAAATAGCGTAACAGAGAAAGCGGAGTTGAGAAATAAAGAGATCATAGTAGGATATGATACGAGAAAGAACTCCAAAGAGTACGCAGATACCGTAGCAAGCGTGCTTGCGGCAAATAAGATCAATGTAAAGCTTACCGACAGTATTACGTCCACACCTGCGGTCAGTTATGCCATAAAAAAGAGAAACCTTACCGGTGGTGTGATGATAACTGCAAGCCATAACCCTGCTTCTTATAATGGTATAAAATATAAGGCTTTTTACAGCGGGTCTGCTGGCCAGGATATCATAGGCAAGATCGAAGACAATC
This sequence comes from uncultured Planctomycetia bacterium, assembly GCA_964383775.1. Taxonomy (GTDB): domain Bacteria; phylum Omnitrophota; class Gorgyraeia; order JABMRJ01; family JABMRJ01; genus CAYLIX01. The sequence continues at coordinate 105 of CAYLIX010000038.1, read as the reverse complement.
TCCATAAGAGCAAGGTTAAAGAGATCTCTTTGGATGAGGCAAAGACAAATGGGTCTTTAGAGATGGTCGATGTAACACCTGATCACTTAAGCTTCATAACCAGCT
>CAYLIX010000037.1:0-10878 GCA_964383775.1 uncultured Planctomycetia bacterium | reverse complement strand
GCCCTGTGAGCACTTCCTTAAAATAATTTATACCAAAACCTGTATGAATACACTGGTTCAGTATGCCGCCGAGATACTGATCTCTCTCTATGATCAATATATCCCTTATGCCGTCTTCATACGCAGAGAGGGCAGCTGCAAGTCCTGCAGGCCCTCCCCCTACTATCACTAACTCTCTCTCAATCATCCTGCCTATCCTTTACCACGATCTCTGAACCGCGTCCCCTCTTGGTCACTTTTGTAACAGGGATCTTCATTTCGTTTGCAAGTATCTTTGTAAGACGCGATGTACAAAAACTGCCATGGCACCTGCCTGCCTGGGCGCGTGTCCTGAATTTAATTCCGTCGAGCGTTGTTGCACCACGCGCTACAGCATCCTTCACCTCTTTTGCGGAGACCATTTCGCACCTGCACACTATGTCGCCATAAGTATGGTCTCTCTTTATTAATTTCTTGGTCTTTGACAGTGGTATTGCAAATAGGTGTGCGCTTCTTTCTCTGTGGCCACGGAATATAAACTTTCTCCTAAGGCGCAATCCATTATCCCTTAATATATCTCTGACCATAAGCGCTATGGCGGGCGAAGCAGTAAGTCCGGGAGATTGTATGCCAGCCACATTTATAAATCCAGGCACACTGTCTTCGTGGCGTATGATAAAATCCTTGCCTGCCACAGGCCTCAACCCTGCAAAATAGGCGATTATATCATTGCCATTTATCGATGGGACCAACCTCTTTACTGACGATAGGACCTTTTCCAATCCTTCCTTTGATGTCGATAGATCAAGCTTACTCTCTACGTCGTCTGCGCTCGGCCCTATCATGGGGTTTCCGTCTGAAGTCTTTATTACAAGTACCCCCTTAGAGCTTTTGGCAGGCAACGGAAATATAAGATGATTTGTAATATTCTCTTTCTTCTTATCGAGAAGAAATTCTTCGCCCTTACGCGGTTTTATAATAAAATTATCAATACCCGCCATGCGCGCTACATCATCTGCAAAGAGCCCTGCAGCATTGACAATATATCTTGATTTAAAAGATCCTTGATTTGTAAAGAGTGTAAAATATTGATCATTGCGTGTAATCTTCTCTACCTTTGTAGCGAGATGGATCTCTACGCCATTTCTTCTCGCATTTTCAGACAGGTCATATACCACGCGATACGGGCTTATTATGCCTGCACTCGGCGCAAAGAGTGCAGAGATGGCCTTATCTGTAAGATTGGGTTCGTGCCTCTTTAACCAATCCTTGCCCACGATCTTTACGCCCGGTACACCCAGGGCGTTTGCATGCTTTTGAAGTTCAATGAGGCGTGCTCTTTCATCTTCATTGAGGGCTACGATCAGCTCTCCTACTTCTTTGAAGTCAAATCCCAGCTCACGCGATAGTTTACGCATGAGCATATTACCCTGCACACACAATCTCCCTTTCAGGGAGTCCGGGGGATTCTGCGTACCGGGGTGTACTATACCACTATTCGATTTTGAGACACCAAAGGCGAGCTCTTCTTCTTTTTCAAACAAGGAGAGTCGTAGAAAATAGCGCGAGAGTTCGCGCGCTATGGAGGTCCCTACAATACCCCCGCCTATTATCGATACATCACGGATAGCCATGTTAACACTGGGTGGTGAGGGTTCTCTTTACAGCCGTTTGCCAGCCCTTATAAAATCTTGCTGCATCCTTTGCAGACATCCTGGGCTTAAAGAGCTTATCCGGCTTCCAATATCTCTCTATCTCTTTTGTGCTGCGCCAGTATCCTACTGCCAATCCTGCAAGATACGCAGCGCCTAATGAGGTAGTCTCTATTACCCTGGGCCTTATCACATTTGAGTTTAATATGTCGGCCTGGAACTGACATAAAAAATCATTTGCAGCAGCCCCTCCGTCTACCTTAAGGCGCTCTATCTTAAGCCGTGAATCTTTCTCCATAGCCTCCAAGACATCCCTGGTCTGATATGCTATGGCTTCAAGCGCTGCCCTTACCAGATCTTTATCAGTCGCGCCCCTTGTAATCCCGGTAATCAGGCCACGTGCATCCTGGTCCCAATAAGGCGCACCCAATCCTACCATGGCAGGAACAAAGTAGAGACCATTATTACTATCTTGTGATTTTGCAATCTTTTCAGACAGATGTGCTGACTTGATAAGCTTGAGCCCATCACGCAACCACTGCAACGCTGCCCCGGCAATAAATATGGCGCCTTCCAGCACATAGACAGGTTTACCCTGGGCACCGCAGCCAATAGTAGTAATAAGCCCATGCCTTGAAATAATACGCTTCTTACCTGTATTGAGCAGTACAAATGCGCCTGTGCCATATGTATTCTTCATGCTACCAGCTTTAAAACAGGCCTGCCCAAAGAGTGCGGCCTGCTGGTCACCCGCTATCCCGCTTATGGGTACTCCCTTGGGTAGCCCTGCGATCTTTACAGTGGTACCGAATATACAGGATGAACTCTTCACCTCAGGAAGCATGCCTTTAGGTATCTTAAAAATTTGTAGAATATCCTTATCCCACTTAAGCCTATTTATATTAAAGAGCATAGTGCGCGATGCATTTGTATAATCCGTAGCATGCACTTGCCCGCCTGTAAGCTTCCAGAGGATCCATGAATCTGTAGTCCCGAATAAGAGCCTGCCTGCTTTTGCCTTCTTTAAAGCGCCGGGTACATTCTTTAGCACCCACTCTATCTTCGTCGCAGAAAAGTACGCATCAATAGGCAGGCCTGTCTTCTTTCTGAAGAAGTCTGGACCGGGATTCTTCTTCAGCTCATTGCAGCGCCCTGATGTCCTTCTGCATTGCCATACTACAGCATTATATATGGGTTTGCCGGTCTTCTTATCCCATATTACAGTGGTCTCACGCTGATTTGTAATACCTATAGCAGCTATGGAACTCTTTGGGATGGATTTAACCACCTTCTGGATAGTCGTCTTTACGCTCTTCCAGATATGCTCTGGATTATGCTCTACCCATCCGGGTGACGGAAAGTACTGAGGAAACTCCTGGTATGCGCTCTTTACTATGTTGCCGTTCTTATTATAAAGAATGGCACGGCTTCCTGTGGTGCCTTGATCAAGTGACAGGATATATCGCATGAGACTAAGTGCCTCTCTTTGGATATCCGATTTCGCTGATCACAAAGCTATAGTCAAGGGCCGTATGGCTCTTTATCTTTATAGGAATACGTTTTTCGTCGGTACTCAGCCAAAAAGTAAACTTTGACGGTTCTCCCTTAAAGATATAAGCGGAACACTCCCCCAGTGCTGTGGAGACATTCTTCGTGCCTTTAAGTACAACGTCAAAATCTGCCATTGGCAGAGAGACCTTGAGTTTCTCTTTATAAATGGCCACAGGCCTAGTCCTGTAATAATATGGCAAGAGTATAGCATTATAGATAGGGGTCTCTTTCTGTATGAAAAAATTCTCTGTAAATAGGTTGCCATCCTTGGTTATATCTACCCTGAAGGTATCCTGGTCATAACGCTCTTCTATCCTTGTGGGAAATGTACCCATGCGCTTAATGGTGCGGCATACCCGGTATGGTAAGAATGTATCCTTATATGCATAGATCTCTTCTACATCATCAAATCCAGGCAAGGATGTGGAAAATGTTATGTGATAGAAGCTCTTTTCGTCTAACTGCTCTTCGCCATGAAAGGTGAGAATAGACTTACCTACTCTTACTGCTTTGTAATAGACATTGTAGACAAGCTCTTCTCCTTTGAGGAGGGCCAGGGTCTGGGCATTCTGTTCTGTATTTGTGATATCTTCTCGGCTGGGTATCTTGCATTCTGAATGAGGCTTAGAGAATAGCCCCTCCTTGGTATTTTGTAATATAGACAGGGTAGAGGCTACTATAACACCAAATAATACTATGAGTAATATATTATGTCTTATGCGTCTATTCATATATAAAGGCGTCTTTATTGGATATATTATACCTTTTGAAAGAGAAAAAACCAAGTTGTTTTTTATTTGTAACGGCATTATTTCTATGGTAATATATACATGCATATGGCAATAATACTAAAATGTTACGGCGGAGTAAGGGAAGTCACAGGCTCCATGCACTTACTCGCTACAAACGAGGCCAGGGTATTGATAGATGTTGGCCTCTTCCAGGGGCGCCGTGACGACTTCTATACTGTAAACTCCCATTTTCCTTTTAATCCATCGGATTTAAACTGCGTTGTAATCTCACATGCCCATATAGACCATTGCGGCAATTTTCCAAATCTGGTAAAGAAGGGATTCCGCTCCAAGGCATATCTGACACCTACGACAAAAGAGTTATGCCGGTATATGTTGCCGGACAGCGGGTATATACAGGAAGAAGACATTAAATATGTAAATAAGATAAACAGGCGGCGCGGGCTTCCGCCAAAATGGCCCTTATATACCAGGGCAGATGCTGAAAAGGCCTTAAGATATCTACGCACCCTTCAATACCATCAAAGACTGGAGATAGCCCCGCGCATAAGCCTTACCTTCTTTAATGCCGGGCATATACTTGGTTCTTCCGTACCTACCTTTGATATTAAGACAAGAAAGGGCACAACGAGGATAGCCTATGCAGTTGATCTTGGGCGCTCCAATTTACCGTATCTTAGAGACCCGGAGGTTCCAAAGGATATAGATTATCTCATAATGGAGAGTACTTACGGGGCAAGGACCCGTCCATCCATAAAGAAGGCAGAGGAAGAGCTCTTCCATGCTGTAAGCAAGACCATAAAGCGCGGTGGTAAGGTAATCATCCCTTCTTTTGCGCTCGAGAGAACTCAGGAAGTAATATACTTTTTAGGAAAACTCCTTAATAAACGCAAGATAAAGAATGTGCCGATATATGTAGATAGCCCCCTGGCAGTAAATATTACAAAGGTATTCAAACAGAACTGGGAATATTTTGATGATGAAACGAGAAGCCTCTTTAAGAACGAAAATGACCCCTTAAGCCGTAAGAATATAAACTACATAACGAATGTCCGCCAATCAAAAAGTCTAAATGACAAGACCGGCCCCATGATAATAATCTCTGCTTCCGGCACATGTGAAAATGGCAGAATAATACACCACCTGAAGAATAATATAGAGAATCCACATAATACCATAATTATAGTCGGATACATGCCCAGGAATACCCTGGGAAGAAAGATCGCCGAAGGACGGCCGGAAGTAAATATGTTCGGAAGGTCTTACCGGGTAAACGCAGAGGTTGTGCTCGTAGATGCCTTTAGCGCGCACGCAGACAAGAATGATCTTATAGAGTATGTAAGGCTATGCGGAAAGAGCCTCAAGAAGGTCTTTTTGGTACATGGTGAACCCACACAGACAGAGTCCTTAAGAAGAAACTTAAAGTCCCTGAATCTAAACGTCACAGTCCCCAAAAAACAAGAAGGCTTCTATCTCGCTTCTTAAAACTTTTCGCTTATACACATCCTACCCGGCCCCAGAATAGCAAGAGAGAGGCATGCGCATGCTATGATAAAATCATATTCATAGCCGCCATTTGCTAAGAAGAAACCATTGGGCATATGTATCTTTGCAGCCACCACCATTATAAGAACAAACAAAACCATGGCCGACAACCTTGTAAAGAGCCCTACGATCAGGCATATGCCTCCTACCAATGCTGTATAGGCACCTATATATGCCCAGGTCATCGCGGGCGAGAAGCCAATTTCAGCGATCAGCTCTGCAAACTCCTCAAGCCCTGAACCGCCAAAGTACCCGAAGGCCCTCTGCAATCCATGATACAGAAATATACTCCCGAGTCCAAACCTTAATGGTAAACTCTCCCATCCATTCATACACTCCCCCCTTCTATATCACAATATTGTATTGTATGACTCCTATATATATGATATCATTAAATCATGCTTTGTAAAATAAAAAATAGAATAGACCAGGAACTCATAAACTTTTCCCGCAGGATAGTGACGGATAAACGCCTTCGCAGCGCCCCTCCCCTGCTCTTAAGGCAGGTAAAGGAATTTATCCTTGCCAAAGGAAAGAGGCTGCGTCCTGTATTGTTTGTGCTAGCCTATATGGGATATACAAAGAAGGCAGCCAGGGGTTTATACACCAGCGCCTTGTCGCTGGAACTGCTCCATGACTTTCTGCTTATACATGATGACATAATAGACAAGTCGGATATGAGGCGCGGCAAGCCTTCCATGCACAGAAGGCTTAGTAGACTGCTTCCCAGGCATAGGAGGCTCAAATTCAATGGAGAGGATATGGCCATTGTAATAGGAGATGTTGTATACGCTATCTCCATGTATGCCTTCCTCTCAATAAAAGAAGACCCCATACAAAAAGAGAAGGCATTAAAGAGGTTTATAGAAGCGGCCATCTATACAGGAAGCGGTGAAGTCTTAGAGCTTTTAAGCGGCATAAAGAGAATGGAAGATATGACCAGGCGTGATATATATAATATTTATGACTTTAAGACCTCTTACTATTCATTTGCCTCTCCCCTGTCAGGAGGCGCTATATTGGCAGGTGCAAATAAGAGAGAAGCCGAGCAGATGGTAAAATGTGGTATATCTTTAGGCAGGGCCTTTCAGATAAAGGATGATATATTGGGTATGTTTGGCGAAATTAAAGATACTGGAAAGTCCCCGCTCACAGACCTTAAAGAGGCAAAGAAGACTATACTCATCTGGCACGCTTATCATGCTGCATCAAGCACGGACAGGCGTCTTATAAAACGTATATTCGTAAAACGCGATGTAAAGAGGGCCGATCTATTAAAGGTTCGTAAGATCGTGATTAAATCAGGGTCTCTTGATTATGCCGAAAGAGAGGTCCGCAGGCTCACAAGAAAATCTCTCCAGATAATAAAAAACTCCTGTATGCGTACTAATTACAAAAATGCATTAGTAACTTACATACAGGAGCTTCTTACCGTATAATCTATATACTGTTACTCGTAGCGTATCTCATCAAGATAAAATATACATCCGGACGGATTCGAGGCTGTATTGGTACTCCAGCCAAAACCACCTATTACATGAGATAGATCTTCACCTTCCAGGCTTACTTCATATTCTTCCCATTCATTGGTCAGTTCTATCGGACCTATGGCGATGGAACAGGAATCTCTATATTTTCCCTTTATGCCGCCTACGAAGATGTCATTTATCACTTCGCCGCCCTTATCTCCGCGTATCGCAAATACGAGCTTTGTCGCACCGGTTAGGCTATTCGTACTCTTCTTGCTGCCCCAGTTATTCGGTGGATCCTGCCAGTATATGCCTGCCCATTTCTCTCTACTTGATGAAGTGGGCTTATAGCTTACCTTTATACAGGTCGGGCCTTTATATGTCTCTTTGGGCCAGCCATCACTGTAAAAGACGTCTTTTGTGTCACCCATCCAGCCAGAAGGCGCATAATTATTCGACTCTGCCCTCTTATTGCTATACACGTATATGGGTGCAAATGATCCTGCGTGCAAAATAACCGCTTGGGCCATGAATATGGCCGCTAAAAGCACAATTGTAACTATTCTCTTCATTTCTCCTGTCTCCTTTCACTGAATTTGTAAATATAATGATACCATAACGGTCCCATTTTGTCAAGATAAATAAAATCGGTATTTTTGTGGTAAGTTGTGCGCTGGTTATCGGTTACGGCGCGTTCTGCGGCGATATTTATGCAGTGCTTTATTACGGCGGTTTACATTTTGCTTGATAAAATCCTGTTTCTTATAGCAATCCTGAAGATGGGGCGCAGCCTCTATCCACTTGTCTATGGCCCAGCTATATTCTACCTTATCTGTAAACCTGTTTATAAGGGTCTTTGTTTCACGGCCTGTGGGATCCATGATATGCGCCTCTTTATACTTGATCTTTTGAAAGAGTGTCAGGCCTTTAGCAAAAGATAGCGCAGGAAATAATAGCATTACGAGTAAGAATAAGGCCGTTATGACTTTAAGTCTTTTAAGATTCATCTTTGACTCCATTATCTCTTATAATATCTGCATAGGCCCTGGCACTGGGCTTTACTTTGCGGTGCTGGGTAGCATAATCTACCTCTATAAGCCCAAATCTCGGGCCGTAGCCGTGCGCCCATTCAAAATTATCCAAAAGAGACCAGTGTATATACCCCATTACTTTGGCACCGTCTCTTATTGCGCGCCATACCCACACGAGGTGCTCCTTTATAAAAGAGGCCCTCTGGCTATCATCATTGGTGCATATCCCATTTTCAGTAATGATAATAGGCAACCCGAATGATCTACATTCCATAATAGCTTTATATATGCCCTCCGGATATATCTCCCATTGGAGAAAATTTCGTTTTATGCCCTTCACATGATGTGCCAGTGTGCACATAGCGCCAAATATCTTATCTATTGAAAACCCTACAAAATGGATAAAGTCTCTCGTATAATAATTGAGGCCGATAAAGTCGAGCGATCTCTTGAGCGGTAAGCATACCTTTGGCATGCCTAAGGCCTTACAGGATCCTTTCATGAGAGACTCTATAAATAATCTGTTAAAATAATGGTAATGCAGCCATGTGGATATGGCATCCAAAATATTACCTCTTCTGCATGGACTGAAGAGATGGATATGCTTTGCTATGCCTACCATAGGGGCTGGCCAGGCCTTATCTTTATATATAGCATGAATAGCCCTATATGCCAAGCAATGCGCCTCAAGCAACTTACCAAATATGATCGATGCATCCTTTAATGACTTGCTGCCGGGAGGCCAGGTACCCTCCACATAAGAGGCATGCATATAGACGCCAGGTTCATTGATCGTGATCCAATACTTTACATCTTTACCAAATTCTTCAGCCACTCTCTCTGTAAAACGCTGGAATACATATCCGCTCTTCTCATAAGCCCATCCGCCTTTTTCATAGAGCCAAAGCGGCAGAGTAAAATGATTGAGCGTAACTATCGGCTCCATACCGAAAGAGCGGATGCATTTTATCACTTCTCCGTAGTGGGCTATTGCTTCCTCATCAAATAGACCTTCACTTGGTTCTATGCGGCTCCATTCTAATGAAAAACGGTGGGCATTATGCTTGAGATCTCTTGCAAGGTTTAAATCTTCTCTGAATAATCTGTAATGGTCACATGCCTTACCAGAGGCCTCCTCCACCTTGGCATCTCTTTCCCACTTCCACCAGTCATTCTTATTATTATCTCCCTCTACCTGGTGGCTCGAGGTAGCTGCACCCCACATAAAATTATCCGGGAATCTCTTCATTCAATTTGCCCCTATCTTGTGGGAATATTATACACCGTAGTCCTACAGACTACAACCCATAATTGGACAATATATGAAATATCATCAGATAGTTCGACAGTTCTATGACACTAGAAGTATGTTACAAAATTTTTACTCTTAAGTGGTAGGCCTTAAATAAGTCTTTCTCTTTCGGGCGTGAGTCTTCCTATGGAGGATTGAGCTTAGACTAGCACTTTTACTCTTCTTCCCAAGAATAAAGCCCGGCTACGTATCCGGGCCTATTATTGTTAAAGCTTTGTTACGTTTGTAGCTTGAGGACCTTTTGGGCCTTGTTCTACTTCAAAATTGACTTCCTGACCCTCTTTGAGTGTCTTGAAGCCTTCTCCCTGGATAGAGCTATGATGTACGAATACATCCTTGCTACCATCATCAGGAGTTACGAAGCCGTAACCCTTTTGATCACTGAACCACTTTACTTTACCTTTTGCCATTACTTATGTTACCTCCTTTCCTCAAGATTATAGTAAACAATGATACCTATAACAAAAAACCACAAGGCGAGTCTTCCTTTGCCTTGTGGCGTAAGGTTTTTCTCTTATTTACTACGCAGATAGTATACACTAGTGCCCTTGATCTGTCAAGGAAATTCTTAAATTAAGCCCTGACCTTCTGTGAAGACAAAGATGCCGCCTTTTTGTGATAGTCCTGGAGGGAGCAGGCTGTAACCGCCTTCTTCTTTACAGCATCTATGCCCTCTACACATGCCTCAGCAGCTGCCATGGTAGTAACATAGGGTATCTTAAGCTGTATGGCCTTCATGCGGATATAGCTGTCATCATATTGGCTGCTCCTGCCTATAGGCGTATTCACAATAAGCTGGTATTCCTTGTTCTTAATACCATCTTCAATATTGGGTCTACCCTCGTGAAGCTTCTTTACCAGGGTGCTTGGGATCCCATGCCCCTTAAGAAAGGTGCTCGTATTCTCAGTAGCATATATCTTGAATCCCAGGTTGTGGAGCCTCTTTGCCACAGGCAAGAGGTCTGGCTTATCCTTGTCAGTCACGGTTAAGAGTGCATTTCCTTCTTTGGGCAGTGCCATACCAGCTGCAGCCGCAGCCTTATAAAAGGCCAGGCCAAAGCTATCTGCAATACCCATAACCTCACCGGTCGCCCTCATCTCCGGGCCGAGTATGGGGTCTACCTCAGGAAACATATTAAAGGGAAAGACCGCCTCCTTTACTCCTACATAAGTGAGGTCTTCATCTTTAAGCTCTGGGAAGTCTGCTATTTTCTTACCCAGCATGAGCATAGTAGCAATACGGGCTATCGGTATGCCGCGCATCTTTGATACAAGCGGCACGGTTCGCGATGCGCGCGGATTTGCCTCAAGTATATAGACCTTGTCGTCGGATATAGCATACTGGATATTGATAAGGCCTACGGTGTTGAGCTCTTTTGCTATCTTCGTGGTATACTCTTTTATAGTCTTTACGTGCTCCTTCTTTAGGGTCCTGGGAGGTATCACGCATGCGGAATCACCAGAATGAACGCCTGCATGCTCAATATGTTCCATTATAGAAGCAACATACGCCTCTTTATTATCTGAGAGCGCATCGACCTCTACTTCTATGGCCCGCTCAAGAAATCTATCTATAAGCATGGGATA
>CAYLIX010000036.1:0-10907 GCA_964383775.1 uncultured Planctomycetia bacterium | reverse complement strand
GTGTAGGCGATAGGATACCGGTTAAGGTTGCGTCTATTATTAAGGCCAAGGGAAGCATCATTGTAAGTCGTAAGACCTGTATCAAACCCTCCGATGAAATGATAAGGCTTTTAAGGTCAAGGGAAGCGATTCCAGCAATAATAACATATGTAAATCCCGGAGGACTGGAGATTACGTTTGATCTAGATGGTCCAAATGGAAAAGCGACCTTTAAGGGTTTTGTTCCTAATAGACATATAAATTCTGCGCGGCATTATGAAGCTGATAATCCTATACAAGTGGCTATCATTGAAATCCCAACAGAAGGAAGATCTCGCTATAGAAGAGGTAGTGGAAAAAGAAGCGGAGGCAAGAAAAACCACGCGCCCCACGTTTAGATCCGCAGTAGCGCGAAGAATGCTAGGCTCGCCAGGAACATGTATTGAGGCAGTGTGGGAATATATTAGCGCTGTGCGTAATGGTGATCTTGAGAGTGAGTTTACGGCTGGACAGCTTATAGATGAAGGATTAAGAAAGAAAGATGGTCAAGACTTGTCTGTTGGTACAGTGCGGCTTGAGCTATCACGACTTGAAGATATTGGCGTGCTTGAGTCTTATATGGCTGGTAGCTCACGCAGATATATGCTTAGTTCGGATATACGAATGCTTTCACCTCCGCAAGTCGCGAATGCTATCTTTGCTATATCAAACCTACCTGAACTTAATGAATATGACTTTCTGAGAAAACTTGAAGGGAAGGAAAGAGAAGAAAGACAAGGGCTCGTAAAAGAAGTTGTAAGTAATATCATAGAACAGATAGAAGCCAATTTTGAAGTAGACCTGCCTAGAACAAACATAGTCCCAGTAGTAACTCCGCTAAATAATGACGGTTCAATAAGCAGAAGAGATATCCCGAAGTTTATGAAATACCTGGCTGCTCTCGGTGTAACAGCTATTTTAGCTATGGGCGCTACGGGTGAATTCTTCAATTTGAATAATGAACAACGCCTTGAGGCATTAGAATTATATACAAAAGCAGGCGCTGAATACAATATAAAAGTATATGCGGGTGTAAGCAGTGACACTGAAGCGGAAACGCTTAATAATATCAAAAAAGCGGAAAGATATGGCGCGGCAGGCGTAGTAATAGCGCCTCTATATTACTTAGGAAACAGCGAAGAAATCATCCATCATTTTGACAAAATAGATACAAATATACCCATAATTCTATATAATAACCCCGGTTTACCAGATTCCGCTGGTAACATTGAACCATGGATCCTTGACAAGCTAAAGGGCAGATTCGCAGGATTAAAAGACAGCTCAGGCGACATGGATCTATTTAAAGAATATGCAAAACGTGCGCCTGTATATCAGGGCGACGAGAGCGCGCTGCTTGAGTCAATGGATTTAGGCAAGGAAGAGGGCTATGATGTCCGAGGCTTTGTGGGTTCAATGGGTAATTACTCGGTATTACCTTTAATGCTGTCAAAGAATTTACCCCGTGCGCAACTCGAGGAGATGCAGGAAATCATTTCACTAAACCGCACAGGCCTTACAGGTGACTTAAAGAAAATACCCGCCGCAATTAAATATATGCTCAGCCAGATAGAGGTAGCTGGAGGGCCTATCTGCTCTGAAACAGTGGCGGAAAAAACACTGCCACTTGAAGAAAAGGATAGATTGCTCATTAATGCGCTCAGGGACCAGGTAGTAAATCATGACGATCCTACAGGAATCCCGGATATAGTCTCACTCAAGAAAATATGGCGCATGAAAAGAGCAAGGGAAGGCAAGAGAATCAAGCCGAGAAGAGTAGAACCAGGCAAGAGCAAGACTGTTCTCGTTACTGGAGGCGCAGGGTATGTGGGCAGCCACATAGTGCGGGGATTACTAAGAGCGGGATATGATGTAGTCGTAATAGATAACTTTGTGAGAGGAAGGCATTTTGCTGTAAAGCGTAATGAAGAATATGCTGGAAAGATAGGCCGTAGCTATACATTTGAAGAGGGTGACCTTGCTGATGAGGAGTTTCTTGAAAATGTATTTGTAAAACATGAATTAGACAATAAGATCAATTATGTTATGCATTTTGCCGCATATACAGAGGTAAAAGAATCGACTGAGCATCCTGCAACATACTTTGACAACAATGTAGTAAATACAACTCACTTATCTGCAGCTGCTAAGAGACATGGTGTAGAGAGATTCATCTTCTCCTCATCCGCCGCTACTTATGGAGAACCAACTAATGTAACCGAGGATAATCCCATTACAGAAGAGTGGCCTGCCAACCCTATTAATCCCTATGGCTCTGATAAGCTCACTATGGAGGAGATAATAGGATATTATGGTCTCGAATGGGTAGGCTTGAGATACTTTAATGCTGCAGGCGCCTCTTTTGACGGCGATATTGGTGAAGCACATACCCCTGAATCTCACCTGACACCAATCACCATAAATAAACTAGCTCAAGGGCAGAGCATGAGCGTCTTTGGCAATGACTATGATACAAGAGACGGGACATGCGTAAGAGATTACGTAAGTGTTGAGGACCTTGCTGATGCTCACATAAAGGCACTCGAAATGAAGAAGGATCATGCGAATAGACCTTACAATCTCGGCACAGGCAAAGGCATCACAGTCCTTGAGATTATTAAAGGTGTAGCAAAAGTACTGGGTGTGGATCCGGTATGGCACGCTGAGCCTAGGAGGCCTGGTGACCCAGTTGCACTGATCGCATCTGCAGAGGCATTTCGCAATGCTACTGGGTGGATACCCAAGCATAGTGATAAAGAGAGTATAATAGAGACAGCTGTAGACTGGTACATGTCAAGACCCGATGAAGCAACAGAAGAGAAGCCATTCCCTAAGCTTGTCCAATCTGTCTTGGTAGAGCACATAATAACTGCGCTTGAAGATAGCGAGATCCCGAGAGAAAAGCAGAAAGAATTAGTAGAGAGACTATTTAGTGATGTCACGGTTGCCAGTAAAGTTGCTGAGAAACATGTTGATGAGCCAGAAAGGCCAATGATCTATGCTGACATGAGTGATACAATTGCTCTGCCGCCAGAGGGCGAGGACATATTCAGTGCGCATGAAATTTCACTTAGGCTTTTGGTTGCAAAAGATATTTCAGAAGAAAATAATGAGAGATTTGAATTTATTAAACGCGCTGGAAAAGGATATAGGATGTTCGAGAAATTCAGGCGCGATCAAAACATTGCTATTGAAGATAGATATAATCACTGGCTTGAGCCCTTTGAAGGCTATTTACAGCAGAAGCATATAGATGAATTAGTAAAAGGCTGGAGAATTAATGAAGAGTTCTTTGAAGTGATAAAATTACTAAGAGAAGAAATGGGCCTTGCTAAAGATGAAGAATTGGAGATTGAAATATCTTCAGGTAATCCTATAAACATAAATTATGCTTTCATGCAAAGAGAAGATGTAGCTGCCAGGTTGGCTGAATTAAACGTAGAGATAACATATCAGGGCATAGAGTTACTGATGACTAATGCTACCTACAAAGGAGCAATTTCCACCCGCGGTACGCTCTTCTACGCAGATCACAACGCATACCCAGAGAATTCAATAGTCATAGGTGACAATCCAATGATGAAGTACGGATTTGGTTCAAAATACAGCCCAACATGTTTTGTAAACGCGCAGGATTTCCATAAAGGCAAGGCAATAGCCGCCATAAGAGCAAAACTTGAAACCAATCCTGAAGTTATGGTAGAGGAGCAGGCTATAGGCATGCTGACAAGGGACGCGCTTAATCTTGTAGAACTCAGAAATAATAAGGATATTGCTGATCTTATAGAAGGTAGATATGTGATAAGGATAGACAATGATCTTGCCAGAAAATATGAAGGAACGCTTAAGATGACTGAGCAGTGGCGAGACGGTGTGAAAGAAGCCTTCGGCGACAGTATTAAATTTACAGAAGAGATAATACCTTGCAGAGGCGGAAAGAATCGCGCCATAGAGATAGTGAAACTCGATAACTGGGGAAGACCGATAAGTATTTCTGCGATAAGACTGACTGGAAGCGAAGAGATGGGACCACGTCTCTTCGGGCTACTCAATATGGCGTTTGCTGGATGCAATATTCCTAATACAGTAAATGGTGAAGGGCTCGCAGATTACGAGCCACTTATAAACTTCATTAACAAGCAATACTACGACCTTACTGAGATTGCCAATTATATACACTTTAATGGTGATCCTGACGAAGCATTACGCAGAATTAGAAACATCACTATTGACTTGCCTCCAATAGAGAGGGTCGAGAGCTACAATCGCGCAAGCGACCTGCAGGCTGCCATAGAGACACTCACATCAGTATAACAAATCTTTTATATGAATCTCCTCTTGATTAAGTCTTGACAATTATGCTGCAATGGATTACATTAAACCTTACGATGAAAAAGATTATTATTGCTGTACTTATAAGTATGCTTGCCGGGTGCTCACAAGCGCCTACTAATAACTCAAAATACTTACGAATCATCTCCACTGCACCAAATATAACAGAGATACTATTTGCATTGGGACTGGATGAGGAGATAGTAGGGGTAAGCTCCTTTTGTAATTATCCTGCCAAGGCCCAGAAAAAGAGCAAAATAGGCGACTTTAGCAATCCCAATATAGAGCGGCTCATAGCCTTAAGGCCTGACATAGTCTTTACAACGAGCCTTGAGCAGGCTGCTATCAATGCAAAACTCAAAAAGCTTGGTTTAACTACAGTAACTATATATCCCAAAAGCATAGAAGAGCTCTTTAGATCAATAAAAGATATAGGCACGCTTACAGGCCGTGAAAACGAAGCTGAAAATCTCATTGCTGATATGAGCTCAGAGATAGACTCTATAAGAGAGAAGGTAGCCGATATCCCTACTGAATCAAGAAAGCGTTTACTCATAGAGATGCTGGACGATCCCCTGATAGTCGCTTCAAAGAGCTCTTTTGTAGGAGAGCTAGGCACAATAGCAGGTGGAGATAATATTGCATTCGATACTGAGAAGGCTTATTCAAAGTTTTCACCGGAGCTTGTGATCAGCAGAAATCCTGACTGCATAATAATGGGTTATATGTTTGGCGCTGAAAATGCATTGGATAAAGTAAGAGAGAGGGCAGGCTACTCTAATATCAATGCAGTAAATAAGAATGCGGTATTCAATGATATCTCACCTGATGTACTCCTTAGGCCAGGACCCAGGGCAACTGAGGCAATAGAAGAGATCTATAAGAGGTTATATGAGCGCTAAGAAGAATATCCTAACCCTGGTTGTGCTCCTTGTGTTGCTTGTTATTTCAATAGCAGTGGCATTATCTTTAGGCGCTACGTCTCTTACAAAGGATATACTCACGCTACGGCTATCACGTATCATCCTTGGGATAGTAGTGGGCGCATCTCTATCTGTAGCTGGATGTATACTCCAGGGCCTGCTTCGCAACCCTCTTGCTGAGCCTTATGTGCTCGGCATATCTAGTGGTGCAGGGCTGGGCGCAGTACTGGCCATATTCTGCGGGGCTGGCGCGTCTGTACTGGGCCTATATTCATTGCCTTTGATCTCTTTTATAGGTGCAATACTCACGATGTTTTTAGTATATAACCTGGCCAGGATGGGAGGCAGGATCCCTGTACAAGGGCTTATCCTGGCAGGTATAATAGTCGGTTCAGTCTTTTCAAGTATACTCTTATTCCTCATATCAGTATCAGAGAATCAGATGGTACATGATGCTATATGGTGGCTCCTGGGTAATCTGCAGATATATGATTTAAGACTTCTGGCATTGGTAAGCATCATATCCATAATAGGTATAGGTATTGCGCTCTTCTTTTCAAGGGAGCTAAATATAATATCACTAGGAGAAGAAGAAGCAATGCACCTCGGTATAGATGTAGAGCTCTTAAAGAAGATCCTCCTAGTAGTCGCAAGCCTCATCACTGCTGCAAGCGTATCTAGCTGCGGCATAATAGGCTTTGTAGGGCTTATAATACCGCATACAATGCGGTTGGTCGTTGGACCTGACCACCGTATACTCATCCCTGCATCAGCCTTGCTGGGTGCAATATTTTTGGTAGTCTGCGACACACTTGCAAGGACCTTAATACTTCCTGCAGAGATACCTATAGGCGCTATAACTGCGCTTATAGGCGGACCATTCTTTATCATGTTACTGCGCACAAAGAGAAAAGTAGGATTTAAGTAATGAATGTCTTTAAGCTAAAAGGGATGAGCGCTGGTTATGGCAATATACCGATACTCCATGCATTATCTTTAGAGATAGGCGAGGGGGAGTTTTTTGGTATAATCGGCCCGAATGGATCGGGTAAGACCACCCTATTAAAGGCACTCACTCGTATAATAAGGCCTTATTCAGGAGAGATCATATATAGAGGTAAGGATATCTCAAAGAAGGCACTCAAAGAACTGGCATGTGAAGTAGCATTCGTGGGGCAGGATGCATTGTGCAGTTTCTCCTTTACAGTCTTTGAGATAGTCATGATGGGCAGGTTTCCGCATTTAAAAAGATTCCGGACAGAGTCAAAGAGAGATTATGATATAACTAACCAAGCACTTGAGACAGTAAATTGTATTAGTTTGAAGGATAAATATATAGATCAAATAAGCGCAGGTGAGAGGCAGCGCGTGATCATTGCAAGGGCGCTTGCGCAGGAACCAAGGGTCTTGATACTTGATGAGCCGACCTCCAGGCTGGATATCGGACACCAGATAGAGATATTTGACCTTATAAAGAAGCTAAACCTTGAAAGGAAGATAACTGTAAGTTCAGTGCTTCATGATCTTAACCTTGCAAGTGACTATTGCGACCGGATCCTACTTATGAATGAAGGAAAGATCTTTAAAATAGGGGAACCTGGTAAGATCCTGACTTATGAAAATCTCGAGAAGATCTACAAGACAATCGTAGTTGTAAACGAGAGTCCTGCTACAAAGAGACCTCACATAACACTCGTACCAAAGTATAAGTAAATATTGACAATGAGTTTTTTATAGTATATACTGAGTTTGTTGACAATCAGGGATATGGGTAAAGGGAAGGCCGTTAAATTCGGCCACGGTCCCGCCGCTGTGAATGGAACGAACACCGCAAAATGCCACTGCCCGAATGGGTGGGAAGGCGCGGTAAGTAGATAGCCATGAGTCAGAAGACCTGCCTATATTAAATAGTTTAGAGGGCTCGCGAGAAGCCTTCTTAACAAGATCTTGGGTAAAGTAAATCAGGGTGCAACCCTTGGCATAATATGCTGAGGGTTTTTGCTTTTTGGAGGCATTACAGTGAAGAGGTTAATACTCATAAGGCACGGCGAGACGAGATACACTAAAGAGTGGAGATATTGCAGCCATGAGAGTGTGCCGCTCAATAAAAAAGGTATAGCACAGGCCAAGCGTCTTTGTCTTAAGGTAAAGGGCTTAAAGATCGACAGGATCTATTCAAGTGATACAAAGCGCGCACTCCAGACATCTGAAATCATATTTAGAAGTAAGAAGATCTTAAAGAGTAAGGGCCTGCGTGAAATAGACTTTGGCAGATTCTGCGGTAAGACGATCTGGGAAGTGAGTAAGAGATATCCAGGCATTAACAAGATCTGGCTATCAAGCCCAATAGATGTAAAGATACCCGGAGGTGAGAGCATACGCAATTTTAGAAAGAGAGTCAGGGGCTGTCTTAAGAGAATATCAACTAATAACAGAGGCAAGGCAATCGCTATAGTAAGCCATGGCGGTGTGCTTCGAATGATCCTTCTGGACCTCTACAAGCTGGGCATAGATAGGTTCTGGGATATTAAATTGAATACCGCTGCATTTTACAAAGTCGAATTTAAAAAGGGGAAGGCACATGGGAAGGTTCATCTTTATAGCAGGTGGCGCAAGAAGCGGTAAGAGCAAGCTGGCAGTAGGTCTCGCTAAAGAGATCGGCAATAGAGTCGTCTTTGTCGCAACATGTAAACCTAAAGACAAAGAGATGGCAAAGAGGATTTCAAAGCATAAGAGATCCCGGCCACAAAGCTGGAAGACAATAGAAGAGGGAGGCATGATAAGCCATCTCGTCAGAAGACTGAAAGGGAAATATGATGCAGTCATAATTGATTGCCTTGGGCTATTATTATCAAATCTCATGACATCTGGACTCAGTAGTAAGCGGATAGAGGATGAAGTTAAGTCCATAGCTAAAACTCTTTCATCAAAGAATACTACATTTATATTGGTATCAAATGATGTGGGCAGTGGTATAGTGCCGGACAATAGAGCAGCAAGGCGGTTTCGGGATCTCATAGGGTTGGCAAATCAAATAATGGCGCAGTATGCGGATGATGTATACCTTATGCAACTCGGCATAAAACAGAAGATTAAATAGAGATTGCTTCGTCGTCCGCCTTAGGCGGACTCCTCGCAATGACAGGAGAAGGATGAACAGATTAAAAAAAACTATAGAGAGAATAAAAAAAATAGACACTGAGCTCATAGAAAAAACGCAAGAACGGCTCGATAATCTTACAAAGCCGCAGGGGTCTCTCGGCCGCTTAGAAGAGCTTGCAAAACAGGTAGTAGGAATAACCGGAAAAGAGAACCCGCAATTCAAAGATAAGGTCATATTTACCATGGCAGGTGACCATGGCGTCACAGAAGAAGGTGTAAGCGCCTTTCCAAAAGAGGTAACGCCTCAGATGGTCTACAACTTTATAGATGGCGGGGCAGGTATAAATGTACTGGCAAGGCATATAGGAGCAAGGGTAGTGGTAGTGGATATGGGTGTCGCTGACACAATAACTGCCAGTAATCCAAACCTTAAGATTAAGAAGATCGCCCTTGGCACAAAGAATATGCTCCTCAGGCCTGCAATGACAAGGGATGAAGCGATCAGATCTATTGAGTCTGGTATAGAATCTTTTGAAGAAGAGCTTTCCAAAGGCATAGATATCGCAGGCACAGGTGATATGGGTATAGGAAATACCACACCTTCGAGCGCAATAGTAGCCGCTGTAACAAATACGCCCGTTAAAGATGTGACTGGGCGCGGAACGGGAATAGATGATAAAACACTAAGGCTTAAGATAGCAATTATTGAAAAAGCCCTTGCAATAAATAAGCCGAATCCAAAAGACGGGATAGATATGGTCTCAAAAATAGGTGGATTTGAAATAGGGGGCATTGCCGGCATAATATTGGCGGCTGCTTCAAATAGGGTGCCCGTGGTAATAGATGGTTTCATATCAGGTGCAGGGGCATTGATAGCATACCTCCTGGAGCCAAAGATAAAAGAGTATATGATACCAGCCCACTCTTCTGTAGAGAGAGGACACAAGGCCATCTTTAATTTCATTGGTATAGACCCAATCCTAGATCTTAATCTACGTCTCGGTGAAGGTACTGGCGCTGCCCTTGGCATAAACATCATAGAAGCAGGTGTAAAGATACTAAGTGAGATGGCAACGTTTAAGAGCGCCTCTGTATCGGAGAAAATGGAATGAGGCATATATTAATAGCACTTCAGTTTTTAACGATACTACCGATTAAGATTGAGGGAGATATCACAAAGAAAGACTATGGGGAGTCACTTCTCTACTTTCCCTTAATCGGGCTCATTATAGGCGTTATCCTCGCTGCAAGCAGCCTTATCTTATCATTCCTACCGCACATGGTCATGGCAGCATCTATCCTGGTAATATCTATAGTAATCACAGGAGGCATACACCTCGACGGATTTGCAGATACATGTGACGGGCTTTATGGCGGCAGATCAAAAAAGCGAATATTGGAAATAATGCATGACAGCCATTTGGGTGCCATGGGCATAATAGGCATAACTTCACTACTCATTTTAAGGTTTGCATTAATAGTAAAGATACCTCACGATCTCTTACCTAAGGCGCTTATTATCATGCCCCTACTCTCCAGGTGGGCCCAAGCGCTCTTATGCCTAATATTCAAATACGCAAGAGATGAAGGCAAGGCAGGGCCATTTATAGAGCACACAACTAAGCGTGAGATAATAGCAGGAGGAGTGTTTACGTTTATAATAATCGTTTTGCTGATTAAGGGAATAGAGGTGCTATTTATTGGTATGGCGCTCATGCCTGCGCTCCTGGCTGCTAAACATATAGATAAGAGAATAGGTGGAATGACTGGTGACACAATAGGTGCGCTTAGTGAAATAACAGAGATCGGCATACTTTTAGTTTTCTTACTACTAATATAAGGAGAAAGGTGTGAAGTGCCGCATTATAATCATAATATTCTTATTGCTATTAATAACACCAAAGGTGTTTGCAGAAGAAGATTCTGCCTTAAAAAAGGGCGGAAAGATCGTCAAGGATGTAGCCCTCGGTATCATAAAGACGCCTCTGACATTAGTAGAGAGTACCCTTGGGTTTGATCTTGGTAAGCTTGTAATAACACCTACTAAATATGAAAAGTATTTATCAGACGTTACAGTAAATATGTCTGTACTTGATGGGGAAGAGCTCCGCACAAGTAAGGTGCATGATGTATCAGAGCCGCTCGAAAATGTAAACAGCGTGCGCATAGAGAGATTCGGCTCTTCAGGCCAGGCATCTTCACCTGTAATAAGAGGGATGACTGGAAGCAGGGTACTCGTCTTAATAGATGGTATCCCCAATAACTCTCCCTCACTGGGTGAAGTAGACTTCTCCAGGATACCTACTGCTGGCGTAGATAGGATAGAGGTAGTAAGGGGGCCCTTCTCATCGCTCTATGGCGCAGATGCAGTAGGCGGCGTGATAAATATAATAACAAAAGAGATCCCTAAAGAGGCCTCTTCAATGATCTCCTATGACGGCGGATCATGGAATACGCATAATCTGATCATTGAAAATGGTTCAAGCCTTGGAAAGTTCGGCTATTCCTTAACTGCAAATTATTTTACGACGG
>CAYLIX010000035.1:0-10908 GCA_964383775.1 uncultured Planctomycetia bacterium | reverse complement strand
ATAGTAGATTGCTCATCTGTAGCGCGTTCTACTCTTCCACCATCTCCGTCATAGCTATATGTAGTCTCTATCTCATCCGGCTTAATAGACCAGGTTTGATTTGAAGAGAGATATACCCAGTATGCCTTTCCCGGTTCAAACTCTGTTGTATCTAGATATTCAGCGCCATTATATATCTTTAGAGCGTCATATGTTAGGCCTTCCAGTACAGTATCTACACTTTCAGTCTTATTCTTCGGGGCTGATATGAGATTCCAGCCTGAGTGGAGCAAGTGTGATATTGAGTTTGTAACACCCTCTATAGTAATAGAGCAGTCTTCTTTAATATAAATGAGATAACCATCACCATGCTGAAGACTCGAAAATTGATCAAACTTTGAATCATTGACAAAGGACAACCATTCTTTTGATTGCGCATCATACTTAGTAACTTGCTCATATTTGCCTTTTACTTCCTTAAAGAGGGTTTCTATGGGCACATCTTTGATCGGCTTTAATACATTATCTACCTCTATATTATAAAAAGGCAATGAGAAATAATTCCACCCTTTAGTAAGATTGAGGGTAAGGGGTGTTACCTCTCCTGCTTTTTGTACAGTAGTAGAGATAAGACGGTTTTCAACATCATAGGTGTAATCGGCAGTATCCTTGGTAGACATATTACCGTTCTTATCATAAGTAATGGCTGCGCTTCCAAAGGTAGTCACAGCATGAGGCCCTGCGCTTCCTTCACCATAGACCATGCTTATACTGCCTTTTTTGGTCATGTTGCCTATGGAATCATATTCATAATTTATAGCCTTGTAGTGTGTACCGCTGGCAGTAGTAAGACGATTGAGCTCATCATAGGCAAAGGATTGTGTATTTCCATTTACACCATCGGAGATCTGTCTTATATTACCCACGGGATCAAAGGCATACGAGAGATCTTGCAATGGTGTAGTGCCTTTTGAGGTCTTGAGGTTTTTCAAGCGGAGGCTTTCTTGATCATAATCATAAGATGTCTCTGTGCCGTTTCCGTACTTTATATATTCAATCTGACTGTTTTCATTATACCTGGTCTCTTCCAGATATGTAACGCCATCCCCTTCTATTTTTTTAATACCGCCCTGCGTATTGTAATAATAATTAACACTTACTCCATCTGGATATTTCACGGATGTAAGACGATCGAGAGAGTCATAAGTACGCTCTATGGTATATGAGACATTATTAAGGGTCTTTGTAGTCTTTATTTCACGGCCAAGTGAATCATAAAAGAATTCTGTAGCGCCAGATAGGTCTGTAACTTTTGAGAGTCTTCCGATAGAATTTGCGCCGGTATCATATGTATAATTTACTCCTGTAGATTTAGACATGAGGCGGTTGATATCATCATAATTAAAAGTTATACTATTACCTTTAGCATCGGTTTGGGAGATTAGATTACCAAGATCATCATATAGGTACTCCCATTCACCCATATCAGGGTCGTTCATCCCAATCTTTCGGCCAAAAGAATCGTACTTTATAGTAGTAATATTTCCTGCTGAATCCGTAGTCTTTATAAGGTTGCCAGGTGTATCGTATTCATATTCTGTAGCATAGATATCACTGCCATTATGCTCTTCTACTTTTATTATCCTTCCATAGGCATCTTTTTCTACTAGCTTTTTCTGGCCATTTGTATTTCTGACTTCTGTCGTTGTAATGGCATAGATGTTACTGCTTGCTTTATTATCCGGCCTTATGGTCTGTACCACCCTTCCCATGGGATCATATTTGTATTTTACGTGTAGGCCTTCGTAAGAAGGCAGACTAAAATCTGTCTTTTTGCTAAGGGTAGGGAGATACTTTTCAATAACCTGTCCCCTGGAATCATATCTTACTACTCCTGACTGTATATACTTATTATCATCCGCTTCCGTCTTTGCCATGATAGTACGGCCAAGTCCGTCTGCCCATGAAGAGGATGTTAATGTCTCTGTGGGCGATATCTTTGCGGAGGTGGTTGCGCTTATAGGCAAGGAGACTAAATCATAGAGATATGTAGATTCTGATATGCTGCCAGGGCCTGTGGCCTTTGTAAGTCGGCCAAAACCATCATACTCAGAAGTCGTTACCTGATTATTAGAGTCAGTGGAACTTAGTATCTTGCCAGTAGCAGCATTATATGTAAAGCTTTGAGAGTGGCCAATGGCATTCTTTACTGAGGAGGGAAAGGTCTTTGTACTCTCGTAAGTTGTAGTAGTAACATGCCCAAGTGCATCTTTAACTATATTAACATTTCCATAAGAATCATAGGTAAATTCAGTGGGTATCCACTTATTTGTTGTAGAAAGCCAATTTTCTTCTTTAATGAGTGAACCATTATCATCGTAAGTATATCGTGATTTTATCTCAGGAGAGCCTGTGGTTTCAGAGGTCTTTGGCTTTGATACGATCCATTTATTAACATTATACTCGTAGGTAACATTAACTTCTTTCTCATCCCCGTCCGCCCCGCTTCCTACGAACCCTTCACTGCGAGTCTTTGTGATATTGCCATACTCATCATATTCGTAGCTCGATTGAGTCTCTCTTGAATCGCCGGTCTTATAATCATATGCAATAGTGGACTTAGAAACCAAGTACGCGAATGTAGTTTTATTATTGTGATATTTAATATTCTGCCAATCAAAACTTTGTTCTTGGATCTTCCTCTTGTACTTATCGTATACAGCCTCTTTCTTAGGCCTTCCTTTATATATATCGTCCTGATTAAAGAACGTCTCTTTGTGATGTCCTTCAGGGTCCAGCACTTTTACATAGCCAAATCCTCGGAATTCACGTAGATCACTTTCAAAGTAACCATCCTTGTACTCATAACGTGTAACATAGTCATTACCCTGTCCATCAGATTTTGTTGCTGCCTTAACGATCCTTATGGGAAACGGCAGATCCTTATTATCAAGCTGAGTAGAGACCTCATACTCAATCTTAGTGCTTCCACCTATACCATTCTCAGACTCTATAAGCAGGTCAGGTAATTTGGAGTTATGGATCTTTCTAATCCACGTATTCAGAACACCCTGCTTTGTCTGATCATAAGCCAGGGCATCACCTATGGCATCTCCGCTTATATCTCCACCCATTGGAAGAAGATAAGCATTTCCTGACTCAGTCGGCCACCCAGTATTATCAGAAGGCCACACAGCGCCCTCAATTGCTTCAAACCCGCCATTATCTTTATCGCCTTTAGAGAGTGCCGTATACCACTTCCCTGTATCCTTATCAAAATAGCCGATGTCAGTCATGCCATCATGGTTATAGTCTCTTAAGGTGGGTGATTCATCTTTTCCATAATCAGAGAGCCAGATGCCGTCGTAAATAAATACTGGGTATGATTCTGTGGCTATCGTTGCAGTGCCCTTGCCAAATACTTGGCACTCATATATATATGCTGCTGCTCCATACGAACCTCCGCTGCCGCGGCCATGTACAAAGAGCTCTAGCTTTTCAACGTCTTCCCAGTCGCCAGTTACAATTATCTTTTCTTCTCCACCAGCTAACCTAGTACCTGCGCCCTCTTCCCTATAATAATATGCGTCATTCCACTTACCATTATAATACAGCCTTACTCTGACTTCAGATGATGCTCCCTTGTTCCAACCATAACCATACCCAGTAGCCTTTGCCTTGAACTCCAGCTTAGAAAGATCAGGCTTATCCACAAATGTATAAGTGACTCTTTCCTGACGGTCTGCTACACCGTCATTACCACCGGTTATATAACCTATATATGTGTCCCAATCTCCATCAGAGGTCTTGCCATCTGGATCACCTGAGATACTCACTTCTGTATCTTGTATATGATCGGCCAAATTTATGGAAGTAGCGCCTTCTGAAAGAAGCACCTTCCACTCTCCTTCACTAAGGTCATACCCTAAGATATCTGTAAGGCCGTCGCCATTGTAGTCGCCTGCATAAGTCATACAGTCTTGCAGCTCCTTGGCATAAAGCGCTATTCTTTCCTGGTAAGTACCTTCCTCGTCTTCGGCCATTTTAATATAAAGAAATGGATAATAGCTGGCCGTAGTATCTGCATAACCTATATCGGTTATGCCGTCACCGTTAAAGTCACCCGTAAGCGGACGCATAGCCCAGCCAACGCCAAAGTCCTCTACATCGCGTGAACTGTCATATGTAAAGGTCTCACCATCAAATATGGCAAAGAACCATTTACCTGCGTCACAATCGTAAATCGCGATATCTGTCAGGGTATCGCCATTATAGTCGCCAGTTACAGGATACGTCCTGGCTTCTTCATAATTATCCTTGCCAAAGATCCCGCTATACCTTGCAACATCTTCAAACTCGCCATTCCTGGAAAAAGCAATGGTCCAAACATCTTCGCGCTTGTCCCAGGTACCAAGGTCGGTTACGCCGTCATGATTAAAATCACCAGATACTGGAAAGAGGTCTCCATATCCGGCCGATGTATCTACTACCTCTATAGTTGTTGAGGATTCAAAAACTTTATCTGTACTTACATCCCTTATTCTCGCTGTAATGGTATATACGCCTGCCTTACTTAATGTATAGTCCTTAATCTTAAAATCTCCTGACCCATATATATAGGTGGGTATGTCGGATGCGCTTGTAATAGGCTGACCATCTATGAGGATCGATGGTACATAGCAGCTCTCTTCATTAGGGAGGTCAAAATGGAGCAGGAGTTTAGTATTGCTGTCTGGTGAGTGCTCAGAAGTTGGTACGATAATGGTATCTCCTGAGCTTGTTGGTACAGCACTGAAGGCATTAGCATGATGCATGCGTATCTCATCCATGTGGCCCTTAAAGTGTCCACTTGAATTCGACGTAAATGCTCCAATAGCGAGCTCCTCATCTAATGTCATTGTGGGTCTTACATTGAGAGTGCTTCCGCAGTGCTTGCCATCCAGATACATAGCCCAATCATCGGCCACCTTGGCAATCGCTACATGGTGCCAGTCGCTATCCGTAATCTCCGTACCATACATATTTACTTCAATGCTGCCGCCACCTGTATCATAGTGAAAATAGAGTCCCGATCCATGGATATGACTAAGCCCCCAGGTATAGCTGCTACTTATATATTGACCAATATAGCGTTCTGTACCTTTATGATCTGCATGCTTTACCCATAGATCTATGGTCCAATCGTCGCTATTATCAGCGCAGATATCCCAGTCAGGGTGATCAGATATACTTATATAGTCACTACTACCATTCAAAAATAGAGAGCTAGTACCAAATCGCTTTTCATTGGCATCCAGCACTATGTCGCCGCTGGACTTAAGAGAATGACTGGATGATGATACGTCTCCTGTCTTACCTTCGTTGTCACTTATATCAAAATGAAAGAGCAGTTTTGTATAACTATCTGTTTCAGTATGTTTATCAGACTCTACGATAAAATTATCCTTCCACCGCGCTATGCCTTTTGATATCCTGATCTCATCAAAGTTGCCCTTAAAGTAAGGGTGTGAACCATTTGTATGACGACCATAACCAAACTTTATCTGCGGATCAAAGTCAGGTACTGCGCTGTTATCTATGGAATTATCCAGGGTAAGAGATTTGCCATTTACACATATTGCCCATTTATCCTTATTATCTGACCATCCTCTTATGATAGCTATGTGGTACCATGTATCAGCATCCCAGCTATAACTGGATGCGGTACCAAAATTGATAATATAGTCGTTATTCTCTCTTACTACATAGTAAATCTTGCCAGAGTTTGTAATCTCGATCTGCTGATAATCGGTCTCGCCATCGTTGTTTTGCGAGAAGAGCACTGCGTGCCCACTATTCAAATCAGTAGCAGGCTTTAACCAGAAATCTATTGTAAATGGCTGAGAGCCAAAAGCCCAGTCAGTGCTATCTGCCACTAAGATATAATCTCCATCGCCATCCAGGATGAGCGAGCCATCGCCAAACTTGCTTTCATAGACATCAATCCCCGTAGATCCTATGCATCTGGACGGATGTATGAAAGGTGATTCATCCTTTATTGCCCCTTCTGGAGAATCATAATCAAAGTGGAGAAGAAGCTTGGTATCACTATCCGGGGTATATGCCTCTGCAGGAATCGCAATGCTATTGTTCACATCCAATGGATCTGCTCCAAAGGGGTTCGCATATATTATCCGCATCTCATCAAGATTGCCCTGAAAATAATCCTGCCAGGCGCCTGCATGCTTGCCTATTACAAGAGGGGCGCTATATGTGGAGTTATAATCTCTGTTGAGATGGCTGGCAGTCAGCTGCCCGTCTATATATATACCCCAATCATTCTCTACGCGTATTAATGCCACGTGGTGCCAGTTGCAATCTGTGATCTCAGCACCTGTCATCATAATCTCTGGATTACCTCCTCCGGAATCCCAGAAGAAGATCACCCCCTTACCATGTTGGTGCTGAAATCCCCAACTGTCAGTATTGCCATGATGCTGTCCAACATAGTTTTCTGCTGTATCGTGATGGTCATGCCTTACCCAAAAATCAAGCGTCATGCTGCCAGAATCCTTTACTATATCCCAGTCATCACTATCTGGTAAGGATAAGTGATCATGGCTCCCGTCAAGATATAATGAACCGGATCCAAATATTTTATCCGCTGCGTTTAATACAGCTCCATAACCATATGTTGGCTCATGATGTGAAGAGGAGGCATCATCAGGGCTGTACAAGACATCAGGATCATCAACTATTACATCTATATCGAATTTCTCGTTAGGGTTTACGGTCTTCTTACTTAAAGTGATATCAACAACACCATCAGCATTTATACTATTAACAACGAATGATACCTCAGCGGTTGCTATGCCTCCGCGACCGTCTCTTACCTTCATGGTTACTTTATAATCGCCTGCATCCCTGTCCGAGGTTTGCCAGATACCTGTCTCTTGAAAACTTGGCACTGAAACTGGCGTATCGTCAGGTCCCTTGAGAAGATCTTCAAATGCAATAGTGAGTGCATCTCCATCTGGATCATATACCTCTGGCTCAAGGATAAGAATATCACCCTCATCTACGGCCAAAGATCCTCCCACAGAGACAATCACAGGCACGCGGTTTGCAGTATCAGCATAGGCAAGCGGCGTAATCTTTCTGCCTCCTGGCGAGACTGCATCTGTTATGGGAGTAGTTACCACAAGGTGCAGTATAACCAGCCAGCATATGCCAAACTTCTCTATCTTTGTATGTGTGCGCTGGGTGTTCATCAATCAAGCCTCTGGTATTTGAAGGTCTTGGATGGGAGTGTATTTCCATCCTTGTCAGAGACAGTCACTCTTTCCAGAAGTGACCGACCAGTATCCTCACTCGCTATATATGAGAGCTTGTAATGCCACACAGTGACATTCTTTAGCGTGATATGTATAGCTGACAGTCGCTGTGTAGTGGTTATTTTCCAGCCGGATCTATAGCTATTCGACTTATCTGGCCTATCTTCATAAATAAATATTATCTTCTTATCCGGGTTAAGCCCTATGCCGCCTGTATACTCTATGCTCTTTAAATATATCTGACCGTCTTCAAGCTCTTCATATATATAGGTAAGATAGTTTCCATAGACATCTTCTACTCTGTCTAGGTACCACGCAAATATGTTATTGCCTTGTTCAAGACGTGATAAACTGGAATGTCCATATTGATATTTTGTCCCGACCTTGTCATAAACAAGCCATGCATCTGAGCTATAAATGTATTTCATAAATGCCGATTCATGCTCTGCCCTGTACTCATTGCCACCTATATTCACTAGTTCTGCGTTTGCGCCGCTCGATATAAAACTAAAGGTATCGGCTTCATCATCGTAGGTAGGTACGCCCTTCTTTGTCGAGCGCTGGATAAGGTTTACGGGTATGGCCCAGCCCACACCACAGATACCGTTTGAATTATTTGAGGAATACGAGAGACCAATGCTCGGCTGAAGCTTCTTTCGGCCTGGCGGAACACTAATGGGAACACCCATAGTAGCTGCACCTGTAGCAAGATCTGCCTGGAACGACTCCCCTAGAAATGAACCTAGCATCCCAGCCATTCCTCCGCCTGGGCTTGCATCAGGGGCATCGTCAGCACCACCGCTGCCAGCAATGATGGAATCTTCAGCCTTAATGCCTGGCTCTTCAATATCCATGGCCTCAATGTCTTCAACCTCTATATCTGCGCGCTCAATATTTACATCTTCTTCTGCTTGAGCAAAGGCCGCAATAGGAATTATCAATGCCAGCAATATTGTTAAAATGAACTTCTTCATATTTATCAGTTTTCCTTCTTTCAAATATAATGCCGCGTCCTGAAACATGTTCAACTACGCGGCGAACTCTTTCACAGTCAGAATTTCAAGAACAAAGCTTAGTCTTTTCTATTCTTCAATTTTGTCCAATGTCAAGACCTGGCACTTTGAAACACGTCCCCAAATCTTCAAAAACGATCTAGACCTGAGCTACGACTAAAAATCGTGGGGTGTCAGTTTCTGGACCGTCATATTTTTAACACTATTTCAGTACCTATTTTTCAAGACCTTGCACTTTCAAACACGTCTCCAAATCTTCAGCTACATTACAACTTATTGACCTTTATCTTTTTTAGTCTTCTTTATCATGCCCTCATATATATTTCTATCAGTATGTGACCAGGCATCATATAGCTGTTCGTTTCGACTACGAATTTTATCTATTGTAGGATGTATTGTTTTATCTAGTTTTATTGCAGATGCTGCGTTTTGCATAATTGTGTCTACTATCGCATCTCTTGCTGCTTCTCCAGGAGTTGGTATGATATCATCATCAGCAAACAATATCCAATCTTCGCGGTTTCTTGGTGTATTCTTGCTTTTATCATAACACTCAATCATATAATCGCTATAAGCTTCACTTCTTGCTTCTCTAGAATCTGAACCAGGGGCTTTTGAAGGATTCTGTGCATCAGAAGCTTTGCTATTTGTAGATTGCATTGCCTGGCTAGTATATCCTACTGCAGCTTGCGCAGCCATATCCCATGCTAAACCCTCTAACTTATCCTCCAAATCACGATCATCTAAACTAAAAGCAACAGCTGTACCTACATGAGAACCGAATAATACTCCTGCGCTTGATGAGGCAGAGCTCTTCCATGCAGTCTCTCCTATATCACCGCCCGCAATAGCGGTTGTACCCATTGCACCAAGAGTTGGTCCAAAAGGACCTGCCACGCAATAACCTGCAATAGTCGCACCTCCCATATATAGAGACTTCTCCCATGAATATCCTGCAGCACGTGCGCTCCATATTGTATCAAGAGTATTATAAACAGCCATTCCTACTTCTGCATTTCCACCACTTAGTACTGTGGCAACGACAGCAGCAGCTATAGCAACAACCTTTCGTATCCAATTATGTTGATACCACTTCTTATGGCCGGTTGGGTCTGTGTAGTTTATGGGGTTATTGTCACAGTAGGAGTATCTATTTAAGGATTGTGGGTTTGCTGGGCTTGGTACGATTGTATCTGCTTGGGTAAATCTGCCAAGCTCGGGATCATAATATCGAGCGCCGTAGTAGTAGAGGGCGGTGTCTTTATCGAGACGCTTTCCAGTAAAGAGAAATTTTGGATCATCACTATCCTGATCAAAAATCTCCTCTTTCTCTGTTTCGCCATAGGGTTTGTATTCGTAGTGGCGGACTGAATCGCCGTCTTCATCTGTAATTACACTTGATGAGCCAAGGTGATCAGTGTGGTAGTAGGAGATTGCTTCAGTCGCTTCGCCCTCTCGCAATGACAGGGAGCAGACTCTATTAGGGCCAGCGTAGATGTGTTTAGTCTCGTTGCCTTTTGAATCGAGCTCGAATAAAGCGCCTACGTATGTAGTGATCTTCTCTTCTGTTATATACTGAGTTCTTCCGCCATCGCCATCATATACAAAGTCTATCTCTTCATCTGGGGGGATGATCTTCCAATCTTGTGCTGTCGCTACACTTATAAAGTAGGCCTTTGTGTTATTAAGGGTAGTGGCATCGGCATAGACTGCCTCACCTCCGACTACGACGGCTCCCTGCAATGACGAATAGGTAACACCAGCTAAGGTCTCGGAGGCATCAACAGGTGAATCTCTTGGTGCAAAAACAAGATTCCAGTCTTTCTTTAGTGCTATTATCTCCTCTTCATGTGGAAGGGATCCAGTTATGGGTAGTGTACATGATTCTTTGCAGTAAATAAGAAAGCCTTGGCCATAATCCAATTGATCGAACTGGTCATAGTCTTCATTGTCTACGTATTGGAGCCATTTTTGGTTTTCGGCATCATATATAGCAAATTGTTCATACTTATCGCTTATTGGTGCTAATACGGTTGATACAGCTCCATCTGTAAACTTTAGTGGTATGCTAAAGAAGTTCCATCCTGCTTGTAGAGCAATTTGGAGTGTTTTTGTTCTACCTTTAGGTGGGGTTACTACCTTTATGAGGCGATTCTCAGTATCATAGGTATAGTAATTGTTTCCTTTTGAGAGCATATTGCCATTTTCATCATAGGATATTGCCTTTGTGCCATCAGGGCCTTGTACTGATGTTACTGCGTGTGGACCTGCATTGCCGGTCTTATCATATGCGAGACTGAGGTTGCCTTTTATCTCCATGTTTCCTATGGAGTCATATGTGTAGTTTATGGTGCCATAGGATTCACCTGTGGCTTCTTCGAGTCGTGAAAGGTCATCATATTCGAATGTTTGAGTGGATGTGTATACTGAATCTGTAATAGTCTTTAGGTTGCCATCATCATAAAAATCATACTTAAAATCTTGTATCACTCCATCGTTTGTCTTGAGTGTCTCAAGTCGTAGGGTATTATCGTTATAGGTATAATCTGTATGTGTCCCGTTTCCATAAGCTATCTTAGATATCTGATTTGTTGCGGTATAGT
>CAYLIX010000034.1:0-10927 GCA_964383775.1 uncultured Planctomycetia bacterium | reverse complement strand
CGTTTTTCTATATATCTCCCTGGCAGAATTAAAGAAATCTAAATAGGGTTGTGTCTTGTAATCAGGATATGTCCATTCCCATGGACCATAAGAGTCCTTTTTATAACAGAGTGTTACTTCAGCGAAGATACCTTGCCTTAAGCTTATTCTATGCACAAAATCTTTTGTAGTCAATAATACCACCTTGGCAAGGGTGAGATACCCCGGATCTAGATTTATCCTGCGTCTATTATTATCGGACAGCTCTTTTTCAATCTTTTGGCCCAAAAGCTTGAGGGTATATACACTGTCTATAGAGAAGGGCTTTTGAAACGAAATAAATTGCCTCTTGAGGTCTTTGCCCAACTCTTCATTATAATAGGGCGTATGATTAAATTCATAAATAGGGCTCTTGAGATCCACAGGGCCAAGTCTTTTCGAGAGGCGTAACGAGGCTTCTTTAAACGAGCCCAGATCGCTAGAGATCATTCCTGCGAAGACCTTTACTCGAGGATGGCTCTCTCTCTTCATTTTCATGTATCCCTAACAAAGATCCTTTATATGTCTATCCAGTGTATCCTTATCCATATTGTTCATCGATAGAAACTTTATACCCGCGTCAAAAAGCCTCTTACCCATTTCATCTGTATGGGGTAATTCCTTAACCCAGATAACCTCACCCTTTGCGCTGATAGGTTTTTTTCTATTGGGTAGTATGATATCCAGGCATAGGCATGTAGACGGTATCAGCTTTTCGTTGGACTGCATTAATATTCCGCCATTACCGATATTATTAATAATCGTATATTTGTTATTTGTTTCAACGGAATACTTGGTGCTTAGAATGGTAGATACCCTTATGCTGCAACGCCTCTCTTTGCCATATGGCCAATACTCCAGCATCTTACCCGCAGGAGATTTTTCCAGTTTAAGGCGCTTTTCATCAATCAGCAGGGTTATCAGTATCATGATTAATATAGCGAGTATTAAGAACTCTATGAAGATGCCCAAAGTTATTCTCCTATCAGCTGAATCGTAATCTTTCTCTGCCGCGGATGTGCATCAAAATCGACCAATACTACCTGTTGCCAAGTACCTAGTAAGAGCTTCCTGTCGTTGAATGGAATGGCCAGCGATGGTCCCATAATAGATGCCCTGATGTGCGAATGGCCATTATAATCCCCCCATGTCCTGGTATGGGCATACTCTATATCACTAGGTATTAAACGCTGGAGTGCATCTCTTAAGTCTATTACAAGATTGGGTTCATATTCTATAGTCGTTAAAGAGCCTGTGGAGCCTGTAACGAATAGTATCGCAGTACCGTTTGAGAGTTTACTCTTATTGAGAAATGTTCTCAAGTCGCCTGTAATATCGACTACGTCTGTATTACCCTCTGTATTTAAGCTTAATTCTTTTTGTACGATCTTCATTCATTTTTTAGATAGGTGGCGCCTGATATATTGAGAGATAAAACGCGTATCTGTAGCATTCATCTCATCAAAATATATTGCAACGTCATATGATTGAGTCTGGCCATCTGCCACTACCGGGTGGGTTCTCACTACAGTACCTTTACACTCTATTCTCTTATCAGCCTTGTTCTCTTGAGGTATCAACAAGGTCAATGCGACCTTTGTAAGCAGTGCGAGCGGCTTGTCCGTTTTGCAATAAGCACCGGAAGAAGTTATGTTTATAGTGTTCGTTATTATGGATGTATCCTGCCCCTGTATCTTAACCGGTACAGAAAAATCGTTTAGATCAAGCTTCTTTGTGTTGGGCATCTCTTCCTTATCCTTTGAGTGTATGTAAGTTGTAATCTAGATTACCCAGACCTATCTTGGAGCCATAATCTAGCTGCATATTCCAATCTATATTTGGGTAACCTTCTTTTAGTTTATCACATCCGCCCTTCTTTATCAAGAGATCAATAGAGGCCTTGTCAATGGCAAGAGGATCTTTAGATGCGAGGATGCCTATATCAGACATGATGCGTGGATCATCCTTGGCCATGCAATCACAGTCCTTGGTTATCTTTATGAGGAAATTGAAGAATGCCTTCTTCTTGCCTAGAAGAGTGGCATATGCATATTCTGCCATCTTCTGCTGCAAGTTCATTGTGCTCTCATTCCATTTAATCTCAATGGCACCTACTCTGCAGGCTACTGTGCACTCTCCGCATCCTATGCAGTCATCTTTAGATATAGCGGCCTTCTTATCCGATAGTATTATGGCCTGTACAGGACACCACTTTAAACAGAGTCCGCATCCTATACACTTATCCTTAGTAACTTCCGGCAGCACGCTTGAATGCTGCTGGAGCTTGCCTGCGCGTGATGCACACCCCATACCGATATTCTTTATAGCTGCGGCAAGCCCTGTTTGACAATGGCCTGTAAGATGTGCAAGTCCTACTATATAATCAAAATCGAGTAAGCCTGATGCTACCTTTGCCTCTTTGAGGTGTGTTAAATCTATCTTTACACTTACGGCATCCCTGCCGGTTACCCCATCAGCTATAATAATAGGCAGGCCTGTATTTTCATAACCAAAGCCATGCCTATGCGCAAGATTGAGGTGTGATACGGCGTTTGATCTCGATCCGACATATATGGTATTCGTTTCAACGAGGGATACATTATCTGTGCGGGCCTTGCAGTAATCACCCAGCTTCTTTACTAGCCGCGGCCTTATAAATCCAGTATTCTCTTCTTCACCGAAGTGGAGTTTTATGCCGACAAAATCGTCTCCGATTATGTCATCCAATACGCCGCTTTCTCTTGCAAGGTACTCTATCTTACCGGACAATGCCTCTGGGGATTCGTCGTAACTTGCCGGTATAAAGTAAACATCGCTTCTCTTATTCGTTCTTGCCATCTACTTCTTTTCTTCTTTCTTCTCTTCCTTCTCTTTCTTTGCCTGTTCTGCCTTGTGCTTCTTCTCTTCTTCCTGCTCCTTTTTAAGTTCTGCG
This sequence comes from uncultured Planctomycetia bacterium, assembly GCA_964383775.1. Classification (GTDB taxonomy): domain Bacteria; phylum Omnitrophota; class Gorgyraeia; order JABMRJ01; family JABMRJ01; genus CAYLIX01. The sequence goes on along the minus strand of CAYLIX010000034.1, from coordinate 7,977 downwards.
GCACTCATCTTCCAACATCTCTTAGTGCAGTAATATTTGCCATTGCGGTAGTAGAGGCTCTTCTTATTTAAGGTCTTTCCACACTTTATACAAGTGGTGGGTTTTTCGACCTTTGGCTTCTCTTTCTTTGGTTCCTCTTTCTTCGGTTCTTCTTTCTTTGGTTCCTCTTTTGCAGGGGCTGCTTCCTGTCCTTCAGTAGCTGCTTTCTCTGCTTTGGGCGCTGCCTCTTCCTTAACCTCTTTGGGCTCTTCTTTCTTTGCCTCTTCCTGAGGCTTTGGTGTTTCCTTTATTTCCTTCTCCATATCCTTCTTTTCTTCAGTCATCTCTTTCACCTCTCATTTTGGATATAATTATAGCGTATTTATCAAAATATAACAAGGCTATTCTGGTATAGATAAAAAAAGGGTAGGAGAAAATCTCCTACCCTTTTTAATGACCAACTCTGCCTAATACTTATTCAGTAGCAAATACGAATTCAGGTTCTAAAATAGGCATATAGTCTTCAGGAAGCGGGAACGGAAACGTTATAACTTCATATACTCCCGCACCAGTCCTTACTATGGACATTCCAATACCCTTTGCTGTGCCAACTGTAAGGCCGACTAAAGGATTGGTTTCGATGCTTGTATTATAAATATTTTTCGGAAGTTCTACCCAGCCAGTAAGTACGTTTGCTATTCCTCTACCGAGCTTCTTTGCAGGATCTTGTGCATAAGAAACTGATGCGAGGCTAAGGACCATTACTAATGCTACGCAAATCACTAATGCTTTCTTCATTCTTCTTCACCTCCTCCTATTTATATAATCTTATTATAAAAATCCCTATTACATAGGGTATCTTTAGTAGAGTGTATCATATAGAGGTGCGTTTGTCAAGGGGTGCGGCCGGGTAAGAGAAGTTTTTTGACTATTGCGCTTATTCTCTCCCTATCGGCATCCTTAAGGTCAATGAATTCTATGCCAATATCGTAACTGACTGCCTTTGAGTGCTCGGTTCTCTTTACAGCCCACATTATTGAACCCTCACACTTGATGGGTGGCGTACCATCTTCGAGTGAGACCTCAAGGTCTACCCTCTTAAAGAGTTCGATCTTATCTTTTAAGGTAACGCATGTGCCGCCCAGCCCGATATTTTCTGTATGAGTTGCGATAGTACCTGAGGCCTTATCTTCCTTACTCTTAATATGCAAGGTGCATCTATAATTTGCCCGCGGAAATTTTCGCTTGTCCATTCCTTCCCACATTTGAACACCTCAATCGTTTTGACTTTTAGATTATACCCCATTGGACTCAAAAAAGCAAGGCTCTATAGATAAAAGGGCTTTACAAACAGCCTTTTTGTGATATACTTATAGCTAGATATGTATAGAAAATATTATAACCTTAAAGAGAAGCCTTTTAATGTGACGAGTGATCCGAGCTTTCTCTATATGAGTAAGCGCCACAAGGAAGCCTTCTCTTGTTTAATTTACGGCATAGAAGAGAGAAAAGGTTTTCTAGAGATTACGGGTGATGTTGGTACCGGTAAGACGACATTGTGCAGGGCCCTCCTCAATAAACTCAACGGAAATACGAAGACCGCCTTTATATTGAATCCAGATCTTTCGCAGCTACAGCTGTTACAGGCGATCATTGAAGATTTTGGTATGGAAGTAGAGAAGAAATCGAAGATGCATATCTTTAAGCAACTCAATAGGTTTCTTCTGGAAAGACTTGCTGCAGGCGATAATGTGGTCTTGATAATAGATGAAGCGCAGAATTTAAAGATGTCTCTGTTGGAACAGATCAGGCTCCTTTCAAACCTGGAGACGGAGAAGGAGAAGCTGTTCCAGATTATTTTAGTCGGACAGCCTGAACTGCGCAACAGGCTCAACACTACGCAGCTCAGACAGCTTAAGCAGCGTATCCCCGTTAGATATCATATAACGCCCCTTGATCGGGACGAGATAAATGATTATATACAGCACCGCTTATCTGTGGCCGGTTCTGTCGGTGATATTGTATTTGAAGATAGGGCGCTGGATATTCTTTACGGATATTCTAATGGCGTGCCGAGGCTGATTAACCTGTTGTGTGATAAGGCACTCCTATTAGGTTTTGTCCGCGAAACAAAGGTGATAGATTTTGATATTATAATGAAGAGCATCAAGGAGATAGAGGGCGAAACGTATGAGTATAATAGCAGAGGCTCTCAAGAAGGCGTCGCAGGAGAAGAGAAGCTTTGTAGTATTACCTCCGCGTAATCAGGTAGAGACCCCGAAGGTAACGAGGGAATCTTCTGATGAGACGAAGAGGTGGTATATTGTCGGCGGCGCTCTATTGCTAACCGTAGTATGTATTGTGATAGCCCTCTCTTCTATGCACCCTGTACCAGTTATTGAGAGGAAGAGACCTCTCAATACTGCCCGTAATATAGAGGTAGCGCCCCTTTCTGTAAAAGATGCCCAGAAGACGTCCTCTCTCAATACTGCCCCTCTCAAGCCTGCAAGGTTGCGAAGGACAAACTTGCTATGGAGAAATAGCGCACCTGCCTTTACCTTAAATGGAGTGATCGACTGGACCAATGAGCCCCTGGCTGTTATAAATGACGCTATATTGGGTAAGGGTGACCGTATAAGCGGCGCGCGCATAGTGAATATAGATTCAGAAAAGGTTGTGCTGGATTACAAGAATAGAGAGATAGTTCTCTACGTAGAGTAGGTTTTACTTAAGCTTGAGCAAGAATTTATAGATCTGGAATCCCTGAAGGTCCACTTCCTCACTCTTTTCAAAGCCCTTCTTCTTACATAATTCTATTGCTTGTTTCATGCGGTTTGTGGTCCTGAATACTACCTTTGAATAACCCTTAGAGTTGCAGAATTTGAGCGCTTCATCCACAAGAAGCTTGCCAAGTCCCTTTCCCCTCATCTGGGATGCTACGAAGAGCCTCCTGAGGAGCGCAGTATCCTTTGCATCCTCTTTTATTCCAACGGTACCTATAATCTTGCCATTATCCTCAAGTACATATAACGTATCTCTTGCGCCTCCGTATGCTGCAGATAGGTCAAAGAGATCGCTGTCAGAATAGGCAGATCTATCAAATGGGTACTCTTGTGTCAGGATAGATAGTATAAGTTCTTTTACTTCATCAGAATCTTTCTTATCGAAACTGCGCACCTGCATGGCTTCTCCTCTAATTATGCATGGTTGATAAGGATTTTCGTATTATATCTCTTGGTATCTTTTCGTAAATTTTAACCTTACCTATCTTTACAGGCAGTATAAATCTGTTTACACCATGTATGATCTTTTTATCGTGGCGTTGTGCTGCCATGATCTTTCTTTTATCTAAACCCTTGGAGATAGATATCGGCAGACCCATGCGTTTAACGAGCCCAGTGATCCTGCCCAGCTCACCTTTTTTTAAATGGCCCAGGCTTGATGCAATATGACATGCCGCTATCATACCAATGGCTACTGCTTCGCCATGGTAATAGAGTTGATTTGAATACTTAGATGCGTTCTCAATGGCATGACCTATTGTATGGCCGAAGTTCAATTTTGCGCGTATACCCTTTGTATCATATTCATCCTTCTCCACGAAGCGCGCCTTTATACGGCTGGATGTATATATTATATGCTCTAATGAAGCCTTATCACGCCTTAATATCTTGTAGACATTTTGCTCCAGAAAACTAAAGAACCTCCTGTCATCTATTATGCCATACTTTATTATCTCTCCAAGTCCGGATATAAAGATCCTCTGAGGAAGGCGCCCCTTTAAGAACATTATGTCGCTGAATACGAGTTTGGGCTGGTAGAAGGCGCCGACTAGATTCTTTGCAGAGCTTAAGTTTATAGCAGTCTTGCCGCCTATGGCTGAATCGACCTGAGCCAGGAGCGTGGTAGGTACCTGTATATAAGGTATGCCCCTCTTATAGGTACTCGCTACAAACCCAGCGATATCTCCAGTCATACCACCACCTAGCGCTACTATAAAGATGCCTCTGCCCTTATCAATATCAGCTATACGCTCATGGAGTCTTATCACTTCACGAATCGATTTGCTCGTCTCTTTGCCTGGGATCGTTATGATATGTACAGAGAATCTACTCGATTTAAGGGCCCGCTCTATCTTCCTTGCATAGCCAGCCCTCTTTATGGCAGGATTGGTGATTATGATCGCATCTTTACCGAGCCTTAATCTTTTGACAAGGCCTCCGATGCGCGGTATGATATTGTATCCTACTACTATATCATAGCCTTTCTTCCCTAGTCTTACCCTTATCTTTTTCATCTATCACGCTATTAAGATACTTTTGAACCTACTTTTACATCCTTTTGAGGCACCAGGATTGCCAAGAGAGACCCGTCCTTACAGGCGAGCATCATGCCTTTGGACTCTACCCCTCTTATGGTAGCGGGTTCGAGATTTGTAATGACTACTACCTTCTTTCCTACAAGCTCATCAGCCTTGTAGTGTTCCTTGACACCTGCAACTAACTCTACCTGCTTGTCACCGATATCTACATTTAAGACATAAAGCTTATCTGCATTCGGGTGCTCTTTGACCTCTTTTATCTGAGCGATCCTTATATCCAACTTCTTGAAATCATCAAAAGATACCATAGCACGCTCCTTATCTTTTGGTACTATTTCTTCTTATCTTCTTTCTTGGGCGTAGACTCCTTTGCCTGTTTCTTATCATCTTTGCCCGCCTCTTTGACTGGAGCTGCACCATCAGCCGCTGGTGCGCCTTCTGCACCCACGCCTGCCGTTGCTTCTTCAGGGGCAGCCTTCTCCTTCTTTATCTTGAGCTTCAATATCTTGATCTTGGGCAGCCCGAATATGGACTTACCCTCTTCCCACTCGCCCTTCTCTTTGTGGTGCTTAAGTCTCTCAAACCTCTTTAAGACCGAGCGGTGTTGTTTCGATTTTGCGCTTGAGCGCAGACTCGGATGCTGTGTCATCTTTAGTGCCTCCTTTTTATTTTACCTTTTTCTTACAAAACTATCCTTGTATGTCTTTCTAAGCTCTAATAACTCTTCCTTGGCCTTTGCTTCATTCTTGTACTCACCCACACATATCTGGTAGTAATTTCCCCCGACAATTATAAAAGGTTTATATCCTTTCTTGCCGAGCCTCTCCAGCTCTCTCTGCGCAGATTTTTTTGAGCGATATGCTATCACCTGCACTGTAAAGAGCTCCGGAAGCTTTTTAAGCTGCCTGAGCCCTTCTTCTTTGACAGGGACTTTATCTGTCACCTCTTCTTTAGTCTCTTTTGTTACTTCTACTATGGTCGTATCCGCTCTCTCTAAAAGAGGCTCTGCCAGGGATCTACCTCTCTCGACGCCCAGTGAAAATACCAAGACCATGAGCATAATAATTGCTATCGTTAAGAAGATCAATTGCTCATAAGATATATTCAAGAGTGTGTAGCTCTTGGGCAATATGCTGTTTTGTATGCCTCTCTTCTTAGGCGCCCCATACTCTTTGAATAGTTCTTGCTGCGCGTTTTTATTCTTCATCATATTTTAAGAAGTTATATTCATTCTGAATCGATCTGTTATTATCCTCAAGCTGGGTTTTTTATAATTGCCCATTATCCCCACATGAAGACTGGACCATGAATCGCCTTCGCTCTTTAGCAGTGATGACCTTATCTCATCAGGTATATCGCTAATAAGATCATCTTTTAGCAACAATAAGAAATTGCACATGATGGTATTATCACGCTCCGTAAGGGCGTCTCCAAAGATCTTGATCTTATTGCTTAAGAATATGAGATTATGCGCAAGTGTATTCGTGGTGCCTACGAATAAGTCGGCTTGCACTACATCAAATAGTACATTGCCCAGAGATTCGATCTGGAGCATACCGGACAAGGAATCTATTATGGTGCTTGTCTTATAGAGATTGACCTCTTCTAAATTGCATCTTATATGCAGTCTACCGGTTATGAGGCTTACAAGATTATAATTAAATCTTACCTCTTTTGCAGTTAGGCCAAATCCGCCTTTTCCATTTGCATCCAGGCCAGAGATGACGATGTATCTACCCGGGCGTATCTTCAAAGAACGACAACTTATCTTAGCGTCCAACCTCTTCTCTAAGGCGTAGATAAAGGCCCTCTTTATAGGGTTGAACTTAATAGGTCCATATAGAGCCAGGGCAATTGCTATGCCTGCTATTGCCAGTGCAGCAATTCCCCTCTCAAGTCTCTTCAAGGCCTTAAGATCCTGCTTATCATGGCAATCTTCTTCTTGTCACGTGTATAGCTGTAGCCTATGGTTGACGAGACCCTGTGTTCAATGAGATACCCAAGCTTTTCCAGCTTGTCAAGGGCTGGGGCTACATGTTTAACTTCCTGGTTTATCCATGTTGCTATGCCGCGCGGCGTATCCAATGCATTTGGGTTCTCAGAAAAGAACTCCAATATTTTGCGAAAGCACCCCTTCTTTAGCAGCTTCTCAATCTCCATAGCACTCTCTCCTCAGTATCTCTTTAATATGATGCCTATTTACTACTTTCGTGAAGGCCTCGACCACCTTTGGGTCGAATTGAGTGCCGCTGTTCTTCTTTATCTCTTCTACAGCTTTACGGAGGGTCATCTTTATATGGTATGATCGCCTCTCAGTCATAGCCTCAAATGCGCTCGTTACTGCTATTACCCTTGCGCCCAAAGGTATCCTTCGCCCTTTAAGCTTGCCAGGATAACCCTTGCCATCATAGCGCTCTCTCTGGTGCAGTATCATGGGAAGGCAGGGCTTTAAGGTCTTTAGAGGTCTTATGATCTCTACCCCCTTCAACGGATGTTCCTTAATCAATTTATACTCGCGCTTGCTGAGCTTACTCTTCTTGGATAGTACAGATGCAGGCAAGATCGCTTTTCCTACATCATGGAGCAGATAAGCGTATTCCAGGGTCTCCAATTCATCGACAGACATCCTCAGGCATTTACCGATCTCCTGTGTAATCTTAATATAAGGGCTGCGCGGGGTTAACTGGCCAGGCGCTTGTGTATTCAATAGGGTTGCAAGTGACTTGATCGTTCCCTCAGTCATCCTCTTTTGATCCTTGTAAAGAAAGGCGTTATTTATTGCTATTACTGCCTGTTCTGCAAGGGTGGACATGATCTCCTTGTCAAAGTGATTGAAGGGTGTCTTGTCAGTCTTATCATAGAGTGTTATGACCCCTATAACATCCTGGTCTATCATGGGTACAGATATGTAATCCTTCCCCATTATTACCTTACCCCTCTTAAATGCCTTTCCAGGCGCATACATGCCTACCTTTACTTTCTTCAGCTTAACCTTCTTCTTGCGTAGATCCACTGTAGTCTTTGGTAAGAGTACCCTTTTTGCCTTATCAACGAGTTTTATCGAGCACCTGCTGGCCCTGACTATCTGAAGCGAGAGCCTCGCAATCCTCGGCAAAAGCTCATCGAGTTCCAGCGTAGAGGTAAGGAGCCTGTGTATAGTATGCACTGTGGAGAGGGCTATTGCCCTTGGCCTTATCGTTTCGTAGAGTTTTGACAGTTGGAGCTCTTTTTGGATCTCTCTTACCAATGCATCAACAAAGGCAGTGAACATATCTATAAATGCCGGTGGTATCTCTTGCTCTGCATGGCACATCGCTATATAGCCGTAGATCTTCTTGCCCTGTACAATGGGATAGCAGAATCCTGAAAGCCCGCCTGAGCACTTGAAGTATTCTAATCTCTTTAATCTCTTGGCCTTTGCAAACGCATCACAGAGCCCGCGAAGGCAAGCACCCCTGGAATGTGCAGCTATTGAGCATTGGCTACCCATCTCTTTTATGTCCAGGCAAGGTCCGTTATCGAGGTTTTGCACCATCCACCACACAGGCTTGCCAATGTAGCGGCCTATAGTGGCTTCCTGCCGTTTTAGCTGGAGGCTGGTGCTCAGCCGTTTATACAGCTCATTCTCGTATGCCTGCTTTTCGTTATTCTCCATAGCTTAATATTATAACCTATAT
>CAYLIX010000033.1:0-11178 GCA_964383775.1 uncultured Planctomycetia bacterium | reverse complement strand
TTGATAAGAGTGCAGGAGAGATTTTTAAAGCTCACCTTGCCATACTTGAAGATCCGGAATTATATAAAAAGATAGAAAGTCTTATATCTAAAAAGCTGGTCAATGCTGAACATGCTGCCTCTGATGCGTTTGATGAGTATATAACTGCATATAAGCGAAGCGGTCTCCACTTTGCAGAACTCTCCCATGATATCATTGATGTTAAGAATCGCCTCCTTGCATCATTTGGAGGTATATCAGGCCATTTTGAATGCCCGGTAGGTGAGAGGCAGGCTGTGGTCGTCGCCTCCAAGAGATTGACCCCGTCTATGGTATTGAACATTTCAAAAGAGAATACCCTTGCATTTATTACTGAAGAGGGCGGCTTTACTACGCATGCGACTATTCTTGCCAGGAGTTATGGAGTGCCAGTAATATTCGGTGTAGATGTAGAGCAAAATATAAATTGCGGTGACTATGTAATAGTGGATGGATTTTCATCAAAGGTATTGGTATCACCTGATAATCCTACAAAGAAGCGCTACGGCAAAAGAATAGAAGAGCTCAAGGCAAAGAAGGCTGTCTGCGCCATAAGAGAGAAGGAGCAACCTAAGACTAAAGAGGGCACAAGGGTCTTACTTAAGGCTAATGTAAGTGTGCCTGAAGAGATGGTGCTTTTAGAAGGACTACCCCATGATGGCGTGGGATTACTCAGGACTGAATTCTTATTCATAGACAGGCAAGACCCTCCACCAGAAGATATGCAGGTGACCATGTACAGGCATATACTCGAGGAGGCAGGCGGACATCCAGTAACAGTAAGACTGCTCGATATAGGCGGAGATAAATTACCATCTTACCTTGAATTGCCTGCACAGGATAATCCAGACCTTGGCATAAGAGGGGCAAGGGCTCTTGACTTCTTTTACCAGGTTTATCTCACACAGTTTAAGGCAATATTAAGGGCGTCACATTACGGAGATATAAGGATACTCTATCCTATGATCTCTGATAAGATAGACCTCGATTCATTTAAAGAGCTGCGGCATAAGGCCCAAGAGGCGCTCTTAAAGGAGAAGAAGAAGTTTAATAAGCGCATGAAGGAAGGAATAATGATAGAGACGCCGGCAGCTGCCATAATGTCTGAGAGGCTCTTAAAAGACGTAGATTTTGCCAATATAGGATCAAATGATCTCTTGCAGTATACGCTCGCTGCAGCGCGCGGCAATCCTTCTGTAGAGAATAGATATCATATACTCCATCCTGCATTGATGCGCCTTATGGAGATCATTGTAAAATCCGGCAAACAGCACAAGAAAGAGATCTGTCTCTGCGGTGAAATAGCAGGCTTCAATGAATTCTATCCACTCCTCTTAAGGTTGGGCTTAAGGAGCTTCAGTGTTGCTGCATCCAGGGTCTCAGATATAAAATGCGAATTACTTTACCAGCATTCTTCTGACAGTGCCTTACTGAAGAGATATTCCAGGGCTGATACGAAGAGTGATATAGATAAGCTTTTTGCTCGTTAAAGGAGAGAAGATATGCCAAAGACAGAGATATTACCCGGGATATATTGGGTAGGTGCAATAGATTGGGATGTAAGAAGCTTTCATGGCCATACATATACTACTAAAAGAGGCACTACGTATAATGCCTATCTTATAATAGATGAAAAGATAGCGTTAATAGATACGGTCCCGGGCATTTTTAAGGATGAGCTCATAGAGAAGATAAAAGAGATCATACCACCTGAAAAGATAGATTATATCATAGCAAATCATGTAGAGAGTGACCACTCAGGCGCTCTGCCTGCCATACATAAACTCTGCCCAAAGGCAAAGATCCTGGGTAGTGCCAAGTGTAAGGATGGCCTCTATAAGCATTACTACCAGGATTGGGATTTTCAGATAGTAAAGACCGGCGATAAGCTGAAATTGGGCAAGAAGACCCTGACCTTTTTAGAGGCACCTATGCTTCACTGGCCGGATAGTATGTTTACCTATGTTGTCGAAGATGCGCTCCTTATGCCCAATGATGCATTCGGTCAGCACCTGGCAAGCAAAGAGCGTTTCGCGGACGAAGTTGCCCAGGATGCACTTATGGATGAAGCCACAAAGTATTATGCGAACATCCTCTGGCCATTAAGTGGGCTTGTTGTGAAAAAGATTGAAGAGGTTGTAAAGCTTGGTATACCCATTAAGATGATAGCGCCCAGCCACGGCGTGATATGGCGCAAAGACCCGATGCAGATAGTTAATGCTTATTTATCGTGGGGTAAAAATGTAACTAAAGAAAAAATAGTGGTGGTTTATGAGACCATGTGGAATGCCACCAAAAAAATGGCTCAAAAAATTGTCGAGGGAATAAAGGCTGCGGGCGTAGACGTACTTTTGTACGACATAGCAGAATCTGATCCTACAGATATAGCCAGGGAAATGTTGGACGCAAAAGGTTTCTTGATAGGTTCATCCACGCATGACAATGATATGTTGAATAATTTGGCAGGATTCTTGCATTTAGTTAAAGGTTTCAGGCCGAAGAACAGGATAGCAGCAACGTTCGGGTCTTATGGATGGGCCGGAGGTGCGTTAAAATCTATAGAAGAGACGCTTAAAAAAGGCGGGATGGAAATCTCCCAGCCGTCTATTTCGATCAAATTTATGCCTGACGAAGATGAATTGAAAAGATGCTTTGAATTCGGCAAAGATTTTGCAAAGAGATTGAAATCATAAGGGGGTATAGAGTGGATAAGTATGTATGTAAGGTATGTGGGTATATCTATGATCCTGAGGTAGGGGACCCGGAGAGCGGCATAAAGCCCGGGACATCTTTTGAAAGCCTACCCGATGATTGGCTTTGCCCTAAATGCAGTGTAGGAAAGGACCAATTCGAAAAGGCATAGGCAATAAGAACGGCCCTGGTATCCCGGGGCCGTTTTTATGTGGAAATTGTAAACTGAAAATGATATAATGGTTTACAAATGAGAGACCTCATAAATAGACCCCTCACAGAGCTTTTAGCTACGGCAGACAAAGTCCGCAGGCTGCATAAAAAAACCAATATGGATCTATGCAGTATCATAAATGCCAAGTCTGGCAGATGCCCGGAAGACTGCAAGTTCTGTGCCCAATCATCTCACCATCACACCAATGTAGAGACTTATTCCTTAAAGAGTAAGAACGAAATGATAGAAGCTGCATCACAGGCCAAGGCAAATGGTGCCAAAAGATTCGGCATAGTCACAAGCGGAAACAGATTAAAATCGAACGAGCTCGATATCATAGCAGAGGCCATCTCCTGCATAAGAAATGATATAGGTATGGATGTATGCGCCTCCTTAGGTGCCCTTACCAGGGATGAGTTAAAGACCTTAAAGAGAGCAGGGCTTATTCGATATCACCATAATATTGAGACTTCAAGGCGTTTCTATCCAAAGATTGCCACTACCCATACATTTGACGAGAGGATGCGTACTATTGAGGCTGCCAAAGAGACAGGATTACAGGTGTGTTCAGGCGGGATAATAGGCATGGGTGAAGATTGGCAGGATAGGATAGATATGGCGACTACATTAAGAGACCTGGGCGTAGACTCAATCCCCATTAATCTTTTGGTCCCCATAAAAGGTACACCGCTCGAAACTGTAAAGACGATATCATGCAATGATGCCATAAGGACGATAGCTATATTCAGGATTATCTTAAAAGACAAGACCATAAAGATTGCAGCAGGAAGAGAGAGCGTATTAAAAGACTTCCAGGCCATGGGGTTTATGGCCGGCGCAAATGGCATGCTCATAGGCGGGTATCTTACTGTCAGGGGAAGGGATATAGAGTCTGATCAGAACTTGGCTAGAGAGATAGAGAATCTATGGAAAGAGTAAAGAAGATTTTAAGGGAGAGGAGAGAGTCAGGCACGTTTCGCGCGCTCATGCCTTTAACAAAGAGAGATGCAGGCATAATCTCTTTTCAGGATAAGAGATTCATAGACTTTTCTTCAAATGATTACCTCGGGCTATCAGGCCATCCGAGATTAATAGATGCCTCAAGAGAGGCACTCAATAGATATGGGACGAGCAGTTCTGCATCCAGGTTATTGAGTGGGGATCTTGATATATGCCATACCCTTGAAGAGAAAATAGCCGCCTTTAAGGATAAGGAGGCAGCGCTTGTATATAATTCCGGATATCAGGCCAATCTCGGCATAATAAGTGCTCTATGCAAGAAAGGGGATGCTGTATTCTTTGACAGGCTATGCCATGCCAGTATCATAGACGGCATACTCTTATCAGGATGTAGATCTTTTAGATTCCGCCACAATGATATGAACCATCTAGAGTCTCTATTACAAAGCCAGAGGCGCAATTTTAAGAATGCTATTATAATCACTGAAACGATCTTTAGCATGGATGGGGATAAGGCCTTACTGGGTGAGCTGGTAGGGTTAAAAGAGAAGTACAATGCAATGATGCTTGTAGACGAGGCCCATGCCACAGGTATATTTGGATCAAATGGAAGCGGTGTAGCCCAGGAGATGGGCCTTAATAATAAGATAGATCTAGTAATGGGGACCTTTGGTAAGGCATTGGGCAGTTTTGGTGCTTATTTGGCCGGCACAAAAGAGATGATAGAGTATCTAGTAAATGCCTCAAGGAGTTTTATCTATTCTACTGCGCTTCCTCCGGCAGTAATAGCAGCAAATATCGAGGCCCTGGATATAGTAAGGGATGAACCAGAGCGCAGAGAGAGGCTTTTGGAGAATTCGCAGTATTTCAGGGACGGATTGAGGGCAAAGGGCTATGATATAAGAGGGGAGAGTCAGATAATCCCTCTTATTATAGGAGATGCAAAGAAGGCAATAGCAATTAGTGAGGCCTTTAAAGAGCAAGGGTATTGGGCCCTTCCTATAAGGCCACCTACAGTACCTGCCAATGAATCGCGGATAAGATTCTCACTTACCTTCTATCATACAAAAGAGGTATTAACTAAATTAATAGATGATGCAGACAGAATCCTCAAGATTTAAATATATTGATAGAGAAAAAGAGCGTACCCTGGCCCTTATCCCAGGATGGGCAATAGATTATCGTATCTTTGATAAATTGGAACTAGAGTATAATTATATTATTCCTACGTATTTTATGCCCTGGGGATTTACTGAAGACCTTGGGGAATTTTTACTAAAGAGTAAGATATCAAAGATAGATATATTCGGGTTTTCACTCGGGGGTTTCTTAGGGGTTGAGTTCTATGCAAAATACCCAGGTCTAGTTAATAAGCTGATCCTTACAGGAATAAGAAGAAGATACAATGAGCGCGAAATAAAGGATGCAATAACTTACCTCAAACGAAACAAAAAAGCGTATCTACATAAGTTCTACTCAAACTCCTTTGGTAGCCTGGATGAAGCAACAGATTTCAAAAAATACCTTGGCAACGACTATATTAATAGCTTTGATCTAGATTATCTACTCAAGGGTATTGAATATCTTGGTGGTTCCCAAATAGACCCACAATCATTAAGGGATTGCAAAGATGTAAAGATCCTACACGGAGAAGAAGACAAAATAGCCCCTGTAAGAGAGGCGATTGAGATTAGGAATAATCTCAATCAAGCAGAGCTCATAACCATTAAGGGTGGTGGGCATAATCTATTCTTCAATAGAGAATTCAATGAGGTATTGCACAATGTATAAAGAGACAGTAGAGAGAAACTTCTCTAGGTATGCGCATCTTTATGATGACCACTCAGGTGTGCAGCTTTACACTGCGTCGCGCCTTATATCCGGGTTAAACAAAGATTCCTATAAAGAGATACTCGATATAGGCTGCGGTACAGGCAACTTTACAGGGCTCTTAAGAGAGACCTTTCCAGGGGCCATTATAACGGCGCTCGATATATCAAAGAGAATGGTGCAGATAGCCAAAGAGAAGCTCTATGATAAAAGAATAGATTTTGTCATAGAAGATGCAGAGAGAATAGAATTGGAGAATAGATTTGATCTAGTCAGCTCCAATGCATCTTTTCAGTGGTTTAGCGATTTAGAAGAGGCAATGAATAGATTCAGAAGATTTCTTAAAGATGATGGGGTGATCAATTTTTCTACATTCGGCCCCAAGACATACCAGGAATTGAATATCTCTCTAAAAGAGCTTCTCAACAACGATGCAGGGATAAATGCCTCAAGATTTATTGATAGAGATGCTCTTGGCAGTTTGCTTAAGTCCCTATTTAAGAATATCGAGATTACCGAGGAGCTCTATGTACAGCAATACGATTCACTCTCGGATCTATTGAAGAAGATAAAGTATACAGGCACACAAGGGCGTGGAATAAACGGCAACGGCCTATGGACCCCAACACTTCTAAAAAGGCTTGAAGAGATATACAGGGATAAGTTTAAAGATATTACAGCCACTTACCAGATATTCTATTGCAAGGGGTTAAGATGAATGCATTATTTGTAACGGGCACGGATACAAATGTAGGTAAGACGCTTATCTCAAAACTATTGGTGCGCCACTTTAAAGGTGAAGGGTATAGCGCCATAAGGCAGAAGTGGATAGAGACAGGATATAAGGGTAATTGCAAAGACAAAGATATCCTCCCTTTTACATTCAAGTTCCCGGCATCCCCGCACCTTGCATCCAGACTGGAGAATAGAGCAATTGACCCAGAGAAGATAAAGCGCTATTTTAAGAGATTGCGGAAGCGATATGACTTCGTAGTGGTAGAGGGCATAGGCGGGGCATTGGTGCCATATAATAGGAAGAGATTCGTGATAGATATAGCAAGAGAGCTAAAACTGCCTGTAATTATAGTAGTTGCAAATAAACTCGGCGCTATAAATCATACCCTACTTACTATAGAGGCGATAAAGATGCGTAAGATGAAGATATTGGGTATTGTATATAATAATAGATACAAAGCAGCTAATAAGACTATCCTAAAGGATAACATAAATATAATCGAGCATCTCACCGGCGTTACTACATTGGGCGTCATACCCTATATTAAGGGCTTAAGATGAATAGATTAATAAAGAAAGATCTGAAATATATCTGGCATCCATATACACAGATGAAAGATTGCCGAAAATCCCCACCAATTCTAATAGAACGCGCAAAGGGTATTAAGCTGTATGATAGTGCAAATCGATTCTATTTTGATACTATATCGAGCTGGTGGTGCAATGTTCATGGCCATAATCATCCTGTGATAAAGAGGGCGATCTAGAAGCAGCTTGGCAGATTAGAGCATGTCTTGTTTGCAGGGTTTACCCATGCACCCGCTATAAAGCTCGCACAAGAACTTGTGAATATCACGCCAAAGAACCTCAAAAAGGTCTTCTTCTCAGATAATGGTTCTACTGCAGTGGAGACGGCATTAAAGATCTCTTTTCAGTACTGGCATAATAAGGGCGAAAAGAAGAAGAGATTTGTCTCGCTCGATTATGCATATCATGGTGATACAATAGGTGCTATGAGCATAAGCGGGGTAGATCTATTCAGCAAGATCTTTTCACCCCTATTCTTTAAATCTATAAAGGCGCCATCTCCATATTGTTATCGCTGTCCTGTCAAAAGAGAACGCAACTCCTGCAGTCTCGACTGCATAAAACCTTTGGAGAGGGTATTGGCCAAGAGACACAAAGAGATCGCAGCCATTATAATGGAGCCTATGATAATGGCTGCAGGCGGTATGATAGTCTATCCAAAGGAGTACCTAAGGTCTGTAAGACGCCTTACAAAGAAGTATAATATCCATCTTATATTAGATGAAGTTGCCACAGGTTTTGGTAGGACTGGTAAGATGTTTGCATGTGAACACGCAAACATATCCCCGGATATTATGTGCCTCTCCAAAGGAATAACTGCAGGATATTTGCCTCTTGGCGCTACATTGACTACAGATAATATTTATAAGGCTTTTTATGCAGATCACAAAGAGAGAAAGACCTTTTATCATGGCCATACATATACAGCAAATCCAATTGCCTGCGCTGCAGCTTTGGCAAGCCTTGAAGTATTTAAAAGGGAAGAGACCTTAAGCAAAGTAAATAATATTATGCCAATATTACATAAAGGCCTTGAAAGATTCAAGTCTCTTAAGATTGTAGGAGATATAAGGCATATTGGTATGATAGGCGCCATAGAGCTCGTTAAGGATAAGAAGAGAAAGGCGCCATTTACACATAATGATAGGGTAGGGCAGGATATATATAAGGCCGCGCTTTGTGAGAACCTTATTCTAAGGCCGCTCGGTAATATCATATATTTGTGGCTACCATTATGCATTAAGAAGCGAGAACTTGAGATGATCCTTAATAGGACATATAAAATCTTATCCTGATTTGCAAAAAAAACTACCCCATACCTTGACACGACCAGAATAATGTGCTATACTATTATTAGCATATGCCAATAACCAATAGGAGCACATGATGCCGAGACCATTTAGATGTAGAAGAGTACGCTGCAAACCTGATTCTAATTATTTCAAGCCAAGAGGCATACCTATTGACTTACTGGATGAGGTTAATTTAACCATAGATGAACTTGAGGCAATAAGGCTCGCAGATTTAGAAGAAAAATATCAGGAAGATGCAGCCAAGAAGATGAATGTTTCAAGGCAGACCTTTGGGAACATTGTTAATTCGGCGCATAAAAAGATAGCGGATGTCCTGGTTAATAGCAAGGCGTTGAAAATTGAGGGAGGCGTGGTAAAGATGATAGAAAGATTCTTTGTATGTTATGATTGTAAAAACGAATGGACTTTAGCCCATGGTTCTGGTAGGCCGAACGAATGCCCTAAATGCAAGAGCAGCAATATACACAGGGCACCCCATGATAGAGGCTGGGCAAGAGGAGGCCGTGGCAGAGGTAGATGTGGGAGGTAAGGGCGATGAGAACATGTATTCCAGTAAAGACTAATGAGGGAATAAAAGCAAGGGTTAATGCTCATTTTGGCAGCTCTCCATATTTTTTGATATATGACACTGCCAATAATGCCGTTAAGATTATAAGAAACAATAACGACCACCATGAGCATGGGACTTGTCAACCATTGGATTTGTTAGAGAAAGAAAAAATTGATATAGTTGCTTGCAAAGGAATGGGGGGAAGAGCTGTTCAAATACTAAATAGAAGCGGTATTTGGGCCTATAAAACTGATGGAGAAACAGCAGAAGAGACAATAGCAAAATGTAAGAAGGAGAGTTTGAGGCAATTACAGTACAAAAAGCGTGTACTGAGCATAATTGCCACACTTCTCCGCCTTCTGATTATACTATTTAGATATAATCCAGTTGACAGGTGTTGCGTTGCGTGGTATCCTTATAAAAAAGGGTAGAAGTAGTGTTAACAAAAAAGCGTATCATTCACGGTGTTTTAGCATTTTGTATATGTGTAATTTTTCTTGCCCTATTTTTTTGTATTGATTCCTTTCACAGCCACAGTGAAGCAGACGACCACGACGATTGTGGTATATGCATCTGGTTAAAAACAGTTGCCATATCCCCCTCTACTATCATCATATTTTTTGCATTATTTTTAGTTATAGATCTTGCCTTAGTTTTTTTTCAGAATCTCATAATTAAAACTTATCCCTATTCAATCTATACACGCCCCCCACCTTATCTAGGATAACAATTAAAATAAGTTAATTTTATTCCGAAGTTTACGAAGCTTAATACTTCTTATAGGAGGATTATATGAGAGGCATATATCTTTTCATATGCTTATTATCGTTGTGCAATTGCTGTTTTTTGGTATCAATAGATTGCGCTGAGGCTAACGACAACTCTGAATTTAAGCAAGAGCTTGAGGCCTTACGAACAGAATTTGAGTTAATGCAAGAAGATTACAAGCGCCGCATAAGTATATTAGAGAATAAATTGGCGGAAAGAGAAATGAAAAGAGAAAGCGAGTCTGATATTCATAAAGCAGCACCTGTAGCAAGCTACGGCGGTATTATGAATCCGGATGTGAGCGCGGTCGCAAATATTAAATTTGAGATAAATGACAGATATGTAGATGATAAATATAGAGTAAAAGTGGATGAGGCCGAGCTTGCTTTTCAAAACTACCTTTTTCCAGGTGTACGCGGCGATCTTATCATTGCAGTTGAGCAGGAATACACTGAAGACGATGTAGCAACCGATGTGGACTTAGAAGAGGCTTATATCTCATTTTTGGATTTGCCTTTTAATCTACAAGCAGAAATGGGAAGAAGGTTGATGCATTTTGGTAAGCTCAACCCTATACATGGTCACCACTGGCCTTTTGCAGATACGCCTCTTGCCATGCAAAGAATATTTGGTCACCATAGCTGGTATGATGATGGCATCTCTGTTTCAGCGCTTATCCCAAATCCATTCGATCTTTATCTGCAGCAGCGCGCGGGATATTTTAATGGTCGAGATCTTGGACACGAAGGACACGGGCACCTCGACTGGGATGGACGTATTTTTATGTCGCGGACGAATACAAGTGCAACACTGCCATTTGATGAAAATGCTGATATAGATCTCGGGTATTCAATGGCGGCGGACGAAAGAATAGATACCATGCTGCAAGGTGCTGATTTCACGTTTCATTATAGATGGCCGTTGTCGTACAGAAAATTTAAATCCCAGACTGAGCTATTTTTCATAGAAAATTTTGATAGTATAGCAAATATAGACAGATTCGGTTTGTATACATTGGCGCAACTGACGCTGGACAAGAATTGGGAAGTAGGCGCAAGATATGATTATTCTGAGAATCTTGAGGCTGATCCTGATTACGAATGGGCCATAACACCATTTCTATCATATCATCTTACCGAATCTCTCTATTTGAGAGGACAGTACCGCTATCGACAGACACTAGATGGTCATAATTCTGAGAACGCAGTCTTTCTGCAGTGTGTGTGGGGTATGGGACCGCATTCACATCGACTCGAGGATTAATTGGATATACAAATACATGAGGTGAAAAAATGAATATACGTAACATAATTATAACAAGTTGCTCAATAATATGTATTGTCGCAGTAAATGCTTTTGCCTATGGAAATGGAAAAATAAATGTTGTCTGTTCCACTCCGGATATGGCAGATTTCGTTAGGGAAGTAGGTGGGGATTACGTTAATGTATCCTCAATCTCAAGCGGAAAGATAGACCTTCATTATTTTGAACCTAGGCCAAGTCATATAATG
>CAYLIX010000032.1:0-11201 GCA_964383775.1 uncultured Planctomycetia bacterium | reverse complement strand
AAATGAGAAGTTCCTGACAGACAAATTGATAATTGTTAACGAAATGAAGATAGATGCGCCAAAGACAAAGCTCCTCAGCTCTGCACTGGGTTCCTTAGGAATTAAGAAGGGCGAGAGCACAATCATCATATTGGATACCATGGATCAAAATATAAAGCTGGCTTCACGAAACATTCAAAAACTTACCATACGATCGGTAAAGAGCTTTAATGCGCTGGACATCCTAAAGCATAAGAAGCTCATTCTCGGGCAGGCAGCACTTGAAGCCATTACGGGGATCTTAAAATGACAAATATAGATAACAAAAATTCTTACGATATCGTTAAGACGCTTATCCGCACAGAGAAGGGAACCAATCTCTTGACCTTGAATAAATATCTTTTCTGGGTAGACAAGGGCGCAAACAAGATAGAGATAAAGAATGCAATAAGTGAACTATACAAAGTGACCGCCGTTAAGGTCAATGTCATTACTGTCAGGGGCAAGAATAAGCGCGTAAGGTATAAGCAGGGTAAGACCTCTGACTGGAAGAAGGCGCTTGTGACTATAAAGGCGGGAGAGAAGATAGATATCACATAGAAAGGTAGCTTGCAGTGGGACTAAAAAAATATAAACCGACAACATCTACTCTGAGATGGACTCAGGGCTCGGACTTCAGTGAGATCACGAAGAAGAACCCTGAAAAATCCCTCGTCAGGATAAAGAAGTCCTCAGGCGGCAGGAATGCGCACGGGCGCATAACTTCACGCCATCGCGGCGGCGGCCACAAGCGCAAGATCCGCATAGTAGACTTTAAGCGGGATAAATTCGACATACCTGCAAGGGTATCAGCAATTGAATTTGATCCAAATAGGAGCGCAAGGCTTGCACTCCTAAAGTATGCTGATGGCGAAATGAGGTATATAATTGCGCCTATAGGCCTTAAGGTAAATGATGATATATTATCCGGCAAGAACGTAGAGGTCAAGGATGGCAATTCAACGACTCTGCGCAATATACCACCTGGCACACCTATACATAATATAGAGCTTAAGCCTGGCAAGGGCGGGCAGCTGGTAAGGAGCGCTGGAGATAGCGCATTGATCATGGCAAAGGAAGAACCTCATGCCCATGTAAAACTACCTTCAGGGGAAGTGAGGCTGATTAAGCTGGACTGTGCTGCAACGATTGGTCAAGTGGGAAATATAGAGCACGACACGATAATGATAGGTAAGGCAGGAAGATCCAGGCATTTGGGCATACGCCCATTTTCCAGAGGAGTAGTAAAGAACCCGCATGACCATCCACATGGAGGCGGTGAAGGAAAGTCTTCAGGCGGCAGGCATCCATCTACACCCTGGGGCAAACCTACAAAAGGCTATAAGACCAGAAAGACGAAGACGTCTGATAAATATATACTCAAGAGGAGAAAGTAGAGATGTCAAGGAGTACAAAAAAGGGCCCATACACTAGTGAAAAGCTGATAAAGAAAGTAGAGCGGATGGAAAGATCCCGCCAGAAGAAACCTATAAAGATCTGGGCAAGATCATCAGTCATTACACCAGAATTTGTAGGATATACATTTTTAGTACACAATGGAAAGAATTTCCTGCCAGTATTCGTTACGGAGAATATGGTGGGACATAAATTTGGAGAGTTTGCACCAACGCGGATATTCAGGAAACACGGTTCACATACAGAAGTATCTAAGGAGCTGACATAACGATGTTATCACGCGCTTATGCAAGATATTTAAGGATATCACCGAGAAAGGTGAGGCTCGTCGCAGATGCAATAAGGGGTAAAGGGATCGGACAGGCCCTGGCCATCCTCTCAAACCTGAACAAGAGGGCATGCGAACTATTGGAAGACGTCCTTAGATCCGCCATAGCCAACGCGAAGCGGATCCCAGAGATAAAGGAGGACGATCTTTATATATCCAAGCTTCTTGTAGATGGCGGACCTATACTGAGGCGCTACAGGGCTGCAAGCATGGGGCGCGCATCCATGATATGCCATAGAACTAGCCATATTAGTGTAGAGCTGGATACAAAGATAAAGCACAAGAAGGCGGCGCCCAAAAAGAGTAAGGGTGTTACGCATCGGAGGAAAAAATAGTGGGACAAAAGGTACATGCATTCAGTTTCAGGCTCGGCTATATAAAGAATTGGCAGTCGAGATGGTTCGTCGATAAGAAGGAGTTTCCGAAGCTGCTGGAAGAAGACGTAAGGGTAAGGAAATTTATTAAGAACAAGCTGAGCACTGCCGCCATCTCAAAGATAGAGATAGAACGCGCATCCAACAGGATGAGGGTATTCATACATACAGCGCGGCCCGGCGTAATTATAGGTAGGCGAGGTTCAGAGATAGACAGGCTGAAAGAGGAACTGCAGGATATAACCAAGATGGACATCTTTATAGAGATAAAAGAGGTAAAGAACCCTGCCTGTGAAGCGCAATTGATAGCAGAGAATATAGCATTTCAGCTGGAGAAGAGGATAGCATTCAGGCGCGCCATGAAGAAGTCGGTACAGAATGCGATGAATCATGGCGTAGGCGGCATAAAGGTAAAGATCTCCGGAAGGCTTGATGGATCTGAGATCGCGCGAAAGGAAAAGTACAAGGTCGGCAAGATACCTCTGCAGACAAAGCGCGCAGATGTTGATTACGGTTTTGCGGAAGCGCATACAACTTACGGCCTTATCGGCATAAAGATCTGGACATATAAGGGCGACATAATCAAGGGAAAGGAGTTACGCACTCATGGCAATGATGCCAAAGAGGGTAAAGTATCGCAAGTACCAAAGGGGAAAGCGTAGAGGGATAAGCTTTAAGGGCGCGAAGGTGTCCTTTGGTGAGTGCGGATTGCAGGCCCTCGATAATGGATGGCTTACTAACATACAGATAGAAGCTGCAAGGGTAGCATTGATGAGGCACGTCAAGCGCGGCGGCAAAGTATGGATAAGGATCTTTCCTGATAAATCTGTAAGCAAGAAACCGGCAGAGACAAGAATGGGAAAAGGTAAGGGCACTCCAGAGTTTTGGGTAGCCGTGGTAAAGAGGGGCAAGGTGCTCTTCGAGATGGAAGGCATACCCCTTGAGCTGGCAAAGGAGTCTTTGAGGCGCGCAGCGCATAAATTACCCTTCAGAACAAGGTTTGTAAAGAGGCATTGATACGAAAGGTAAAGGCAAATAATGCTTAAGGCAGCTGAATTAAGAGATATGACCAACGAGGAACTGACTGAAAAGATCAATAAGATAAAGAAGGAACTCTATGATCTTCAGTACCAGCTCGGGATGGGTCGCGTAGATAAGCCTCACAGGATATCACAGACCAGGCGTGAGATTGCGCGTATAAAAACTATATTAAACGAAAGGTCAAAGAAGGCATAATTATGAAAGAACGGAAGCTCAAGACATTGACTGGTACGGTGGTCTCAGATAAGATGGATAAGACGATAACCGTCCTCTATAAAAGAACAACGCGCCACCCAATATATAAACGCGTAGTAAAAAGATCGAAGAAATTTAAGGCGCACGATGAGGAGAATAAGGCAAAACACGGCGACACCGTAAGGATAGCTATGACCAGGCCCATCTCCAAGACTAAGCGCTGGCGGTTAGTAGAGGTGATAAAATGATTGCAATGCAGACCGTATTAAACGTGGCAGATAATACCGGCGCGCGCCGGGCCGCATGTATAAAGGTTATCGGGAGGGCTGCAAAGAGATATGCGCACCTGGGGGACATCATCACTTGTAATATCAAGGAGTCCACACCGGATGCCATCGTCAAGAAGGGTGAGGTGGTTAAGGGTGTAGTGGTAAGAACGAAGTTTCCGGTAAAGCGGCCTGATGGATCTTATCTTAGATTTGACAGTAATGCAGTGGTAATTATAGATACACAGATGAACCCGCGCGGAACGAGGATCTTCGGGCCGGTAGCCAGGGAGCTACGGCAGAAGAAGTTTATGAAGATAATCTCATTGGCACCAGAGGTAGTATAAGATGGCAAAGTTTAAATTAAAAAAGAACGATACGGTTATAGCGATTGCAGGTAAGGACAAAGGCAAAAGCGGGAAGGTACTACGAATACTTCCGGGACAATCGAAGGCCATAGTAGAAGGCATCAATATGGTCAAGAAGAGCATGCGCAAGAGAAGCCAGGAGCAACAGGGCGGCATTATTCAAAGGGAGAACCCGATGCAGATCTCAAATCTAGCAATCCTCTGCAAGAGCTGCAGCAAGCCGACACGAGTAGGGATCTCAAGCCTGAGTGATGGATCGAAGAGCCGTTTCTGTAAGAAGTGTAAGGAGATAATAGGCTAATGATACCAAGGCTATATAAGAGATATAAAGATGAAATAGTGCCTGAGATGATGAAGGCATTCAGCTATAAGAATATCCTTGAAGTGCCAAAGGTGCTTAAAGTAGTCATCAACATAGGCATGGGTGAAGCAGCTGAGGATATAAAACCTTTAGAGTCAGCAGCAAAAGAACTTGCTGTCATTACAGGGCAGAAGCCGGTAATCACAAAGGCAAAGAAGGCCATATCAAACTTTAAGATCAGGAAGAACTCTCCTATAGGATGTAAGGTAACGCTGAGAAAGGCCAAGATGTATGAGTTTCTCGATCGTCTGATAAATACTGCGCTGCCTTCCTTAAAAGACTTCAGGGGCGTATCTAGCAGGGCATTCGATAAGAGCGGAAATTATACACTGGGCTTATATGAGCAGACCATATTCCCGGAGATAGAATATGATAGGGTAGAGAA
Source organism: uncultured Planctomycetia bacterium (assembly GCA_964383775.1). Classification (GTDB taxonomy): domain Bacteria; phylum Omnitrophota; class Gorgyraeia; order JABMRJ01; family JABMRJ01; genus CAYLIX01. The sequence goes on along the minus strand of CAYLIX010000032.1, from coordinate 6,449 downwards.
GGTCCATGGAATGGACATTACAATCGTTACAAGTAAGGACTCTGTGGAGGAGTCCCGCACATTGTTAAAACTTATGGGAGTACCTTTTAAATAATATGGCAAAGAAGGCCTTAAGAGTAAAACAGAAGAGAAAGCCAAAGTTTAAGGTAAGAAGCTATAACAGGTGTTCGCTCTGTGGCCGCAGGCGCGGCTATATACGCAGATTCAACTTATGTAGGATCTGTTTCAGGGAATTGGCATCTAAAGGCGAAATACCGGGCGTAATAAAGGCGAGCTGGTAAGTAAAAGGAGAGGTCATGAGTATTACAGATCCAATTGCCAATGCTGCTACACTCATTAGAAATGCTTCACGGGCTAATAAGAAGAGCGTAGACATAAAATCTTCCAAGGTAAATGAGAAGATACTGGAGATCCTAAAAGAGGAGAAATTCATCCAGAATTTTAAGGGGATACCTGATAATAACCAGGGGACCATAAGAGTATATTTAAAGCAGGAACCTGATAAGCGCCCCTCCATTACCAAGATAGTCAGGATATCGAGACCAGGATTACGGGTATATAAGAAGAATGAAGAGATTGCTCCGGTCCTGGGAGGGCTGGGTATAGCAATAATCTCAACATCTCTTGGGATATTCACAGATAGCCAGGCGCGAGAGAAGAAGCTCGGCGGCGAAATAATGTTAGAGGTTTGGTGAGCCATGTCTAGAGTAGGAAAAAAACTGATTGTAGTGCCTAAAGGGGTCAAGGTAAACGTAAATAATAATCGCGTTGCTGCCGAGGGACCTAAGGGTAAGTTGGATATAGAAGTGCCGCAGGCATATAAAGTAGAGCTGAAGGATAACACGATATCGTTATCCAGGCCTTCAGACCTGAAGAAGGATATGTCTCTGCATGGTCTATACAGAAGCCTCGTTAACAATGTTATAGAAGGCGTTCAGAATGGATACAAGAAAGAACTGGAGATACAGGGCGTAGGCTACAAGGCACAGGCACAAGGAAAGAATCTTAATCTGCAGCTTGGATTTTCCCATCAGGTAACTCTTCCAATACCTGCAGGTATAACTATAAAAACAGCCAAACCTACGCAGATCAGCATAGAGGGCATAGATAAACAGCTTGTAGGACAGGTAGCTGCCAGTATCAGGGCACTCTATAAACCTGAACCATACAAAGGAAAAGGTATACGATATAAGAATGAATATGTCCGCAGAAAGGCCGGAAAGGCGGTAGTATAAGGTTATGAAGAGGATTAAAGGCAGGGCACGCAGACACATAAGGATGAGAAGGAAGGCAATAGGTACAGATAAGAGGCCTAGAATGGTAGTATATAGAAGCCTCAGGAATATATACGTACAACTAGTAGATGACATGGAAAATAAGACCATACTCTCTCTATCTACCAGCGCATCGGATCTAAAGAAAGGTATCGGTTACGGAGGCAATAATAAAGCCGCAGCAACGCTGGGCGGGTCTCTTGCCAAGAAGGCACTAGATAAGGGGATCAAGCACATAGTCTTTGATAGAAGCGGCTACAAGTATCATGGAAGAGTAAAGACCCTGGCAGAAGCAGCATTAAAAGGAGGATTGTCCTTTGCAAAAGAAAGAAAGCCAAGAGACACAGTGGACAGAAAAAGTAGTTAATATAAACAGAGTCGCTAAGGTAGTAAAAGGCGGCAGACGTTTTTCATTCAGCGCATTGGCCATAGTGGGTGATGGAAATGGCACCATTGGATGTGGATTCGGCAAGGCCAATGAGATCTCTGAATGCATAAAGAAGGCCTTAAATACTGCGAAGAAGGAGCTGATAAAGGTCTCCTTAAAAGATACGACCATACCGCACGTGTTGACCGGCAGATTTGGAGCAGCAAAGGTATTGCTAAAGCCGGCTTCCCCTGGTACCGGCGTTATAGCCGGCAGCGCAGTAAGGGCCGTCTGCGAAGCAGCAGGCATAAAGAACATATTAACAAAGTCGCTCGGTTCAGGTAATCCTATCAATGTAGTCAAGGCTACTATGGAAGGCCTGAGCAGGATGCGCCTTAAGAGGTAGAGAGATGTTATTAAGTAGACTCAGAGTCCCAAAGAGTGCAAGGAAGAAGAGAAAGAGAATAGGCAGGGGCGTCGGATCAGGCCATGGCAAGACTTCATGTAGAGGCTCCAAGGGGCTATTCTCCAGGTCAGGGGGCGGATTAAGGCATGGTTTTGAAGGCGGCCAGATGCCCTTGATAAGGCGTATCCCTAAGAGGGGTTTCACTGGACGAAAAGAGGCCCTCTACAGTATAGTAAATGTCGGTGCTATATCAAAGATCAAGAGCAGTGATACCATTAAGCCTGAGGATTTAAAGAAGGCAGGGCTTATTAAGGATGCTACCGCGGCTGTAAAGGTACTGGGCACAGGCGATATCAACAAAGCCATTACCATAAGCGCACATGCATTCTCTAAGTCAGCTATCAAAAAGATTGCAGACGCAGGCGGCAAGACAGAGATAATCAAGGAAACCAAATGATACAGGCATTAACTAATCTATTTAAGATACCCGACTTAAAGAAGAAGATATTCTTTACTCTCGGGATCATTATTATATATAGGATAGGCGCATACGTGCCAACACCAGGCATTGACGGCGCCAAGCTTGCGCAATTCTTTGACAACATTGCAAGGACACAAGCCGGCACACTCTTTGGTATCATGAATATGTTTGCCGGCGGTGCAATGTCAAGGCTCACGATATTCGCTCTCGGCATAATGCCTTATATTTCCGCTTCTATCATACTTCAGCTTTTGACAGCAGTAATACCATCCCTGGAATGATTGTCAAAATAGGGGCAGGAAGGACATAAGAAGATAGTCCAGTACACACGTTATGGCACAGTCTTACTGGCCATTATCCAGTCCTTCTTTATAGCATTGTGGCTGGAAAATCCGGCGCGTTTTCAGGGTATGCAGATAGTACAATTTCCCGGCTGGTCGTTTCGCGTGCTCACAGTAATCACCTTAACCAGCGGTACTGCATTTATCATGTGGCTCGGAGAGCAGATACAGGAAAGAGGCATAGGCAATGGCATATCAATAATCATAACCGTGGGTATCATCTCACGGCTCCCTACCGCTATTATACAGCTTATAAGCCTTGTCAGGCCATCTGCAGCATCAAGCACTGGCCAGCTTCAACCATTTACGCTCATTCTAATGGCAGCCATGTTAGTAGCTGTGGTCTTGTCAGTGGTAGTAATCACACAGGGACAGCGCAAGATACCAATACAATATGCAAAGAGGATCATCGGAAGAAAGGTATACGGCGGACAGAGTACCTATATCCCGTTAAGGGTTAACCAGGCCGGTGTCATACCGATCATATTTGCGCAATCCCTTATACTCTTTCCAGCGACCATTGCCGCCCTGGCGCCCAACCCGTTTATACAACGAATAGCAGCATCCCTAAGCAGGGGAGACTGGCTATACAATGTAATATATTCATTGCTGATAGTCTTCTTCTGCTATTTCTATACTGCGATCACTTTCAATCCAGTAGATGTCGCTGATAATATGAAGAAGTATGGCGGATTCGTACCGGGCATAAGACCGGGTAAGCAGACCGCAGAGCACCTGGACTTTATTATGACGAGAATCACATTGCCAGGCGCAATGTTTTTAGCATTAATAGCAATACTACCGAGCATAATAAGCGCCTCTCTAAAGGTGCCTTATCTGATAGCCAGCTTCTTTGGCGGTACAGGATTGCTGATCATAGTAGGTGTTATGCTAGATACTATGAGACAGCTTGAGTCACAACTTCTCATGCGCCATTACGACGGCTTTATGAAGAAGGGTAGGATCAGGGGGCGTAGATAGATGAGACTAGTGCTATTAGGCCCTCCAGGCGCAGGTAAAGGCACACAGGCAGAGGTCTTATCAGGCGAACTTAAGATCCCGCATATATCGACGGGCGATATCTTAAGGGAGGCTGTAAAGAATAAGACTGCTGTGGGACTTGAGGCCAAGGCATATATGAATAAGGGTGAGCTAGTCCCGGATGAGATCGTAACGAGGATCGTGGTAGAGCGCCTTGCAAAGCAGGATGCTAGTAGTGGTTTTGTCCTGGATGGTTATCCAAGAAACAGTTCACAGGCAGAGAGCCTGCATCTTGCATTGAAAGAGAAGTCCATTAATATTGATAGGGTCCTATATATGAAGACAACGCACGAGACGATCATAAGGAGGTTATCCGGAAGGCGCATATGCACCAAATGCAGCGCCATATTCCACGTTAAGAACAAGCCTCCGAAGAGAGAGAATGTCTGTAATAAATGTAACGGGGCGTTATATCAAAGAAAAGATGATAAAGAAGATACGATAAAGAATCGCATAAAGGTCTACGAAGAATCACAAAAAGGCCTGATTGATTACTATATAAAAAAAGAGATGCTGACAGAGGTCTCCGGTGATCTTAGCGCAAGAGAGCTCTTTGAATCTATAATGGATTCTCTTAAAAGAGAAGGTGTATTGAGTGATCCATCTTAAGACCCATGATGAGATTGTACGTATGAAGCGTGCAGGCTCGATCATAGGTAAGGTCTTTGAAGAGATCTCTTCAAAGATGGAGCCTGGAATCACTACGCTGGAGCTTGACTCTATCGCTGAAAAGACGATCAAAGAGCAAAAAGGCATACCCGCTTTTAAGGGATACAAAGGTTTTCCCGGGAATATATGTACCTCTATTAATGACGTAGTCGTTCATGGTATACCGAAGAATGATAGTGTGGCATCAGGCGATATCGTAAGTATAGATGTAGGGGTATTATATGAAGGTTTCTTTGCTGATGCTGCATATACCTTTAAGGTAGACAAGATAAGCAAGGCAGCAGGGGATCTGGTCAATGCTACCAGAGAGTCGCTATTTGCAGGGCTCGAAGCTGCAAGGGCAGGCAACAGGCTTTCTGACATTTCCCATACGATACAGAGCTATGTTGAGTCAAAGGGTTTTAGCGTAGTCAGGTCACTCGTCGGACACGGCATTGGAAAAGAATTACATGAGGAACCTGAGATACCGAATTTTGGCCCGCCAGGCAAAGGTGTAGTCTTAAAACCTGGTATGGCACTGGCAATAGAGCCGATGGTAAACCAGGGTTCGCATGAAGTGAATATAGAAGAAGATGGCTGGGCAGTAACGGCCAGGGACAGATCATTATCAGCTCATTTTGAGCATACAGTAGTTATCACGGACGATAAACCAGAGATAATAACAAAATGGCAAAAGAAGAAGCAATAAAGGTAGAAGGCACTATACTGGAGGTTCTCCCTAATGCAATGTTCAGGGTAGAACTGGAGAATGGACATAAGGTCCTTGCTCATGTATCCGGCAAGATGAGAATGCACTTTATAAGGATATTGAGAGGCGACAAGGTCATTATAGAGATGTCGCCATATGACTTAACAAAGGGAAGAATAATAAGGCGAGAGAAATAACTATGAAGGTTCGTTCAAGCATAAAGAAGATATGTAGTAAATGCAAGGTCGTTAAGAGGCGTGGCAAACTTTATGTCATCTGCCAGGACCCGAAGCATAAACAAAAACAAGGTTAAAGGAGAATCATATAAATGCCAAGGATTGTCGGAGTAGATGTCCCTAAGGAGAAACGCATAGATACGGCCCTTACATATATACATGGTATTGGGTCGGCATCTTCATTAAAGATCCTTAAGGCTGCAGGCGTTGAGCCTGCCAAAAGGTCAAAGGATCTGTCTGGAGAAGAGGTCTCTAAGATAGCAGCCATTATACAGAAAGACTACAAGATAGAGGGCGATCTAAAGAGAGAGGTAGCAGCAAATATTAAACGGTTACTGGAGATCGGGGCTTACAGAGGCCAGAGGCATAGAAAAGGTTTACCTGTAAGAGGACAACGCACAAAGACGAATGCCCGCACAAGAAAAGGCCCCAGAAAGACGGTAGGCGTTACGAGACTAAAGGAGGTAAAGAGTGCCCCAGCCAAAGAAAGTTAAGACAAAGAAGAAGATGGTAAGGGCCCCGGAGGAAGGGGTAGCACATATATTTGCAACGTTCAATAACACTATCATAACAATTACAGACAAGACCGGGAATACCATTACATGGGCTTCGACGGGCGCTTCAGGATTCAGCGGATCAAAGAAATCTACTCCATTCGCTGCTGGGATCGCATCTGAGAAAGCGGCAAAGAAAGCGCAGGAGATGGGCCTGAAGACGGTAGAGGTCTTTGTCAAGGGGCCGGGTTCAGGAAGAGAGTCAGCTATACGGTCTTTGCAGGCTGCAGGATTAAGGGTCAAGGCCATCAAAGACGTGACACCGATACCCCACAATGGATGCAGACCACCGAAGAGGAGAAGGGTATAAATGGCTAGATATACAAAAGCACTATGTAAATTATGCAGAAGAGAAGGCGTCAAACTCTTTCTAAAAGGGAACAAGTGCGCAT
>CAYLIX010000031.1:0-11451 GCA_964383775.1 uncultured Planctomycetia bacterium | reverse complement strand
AGCCTTTGACTCCTCCTCAAACCTACCAAAGAGCGGCAGGATAAAGTAGCTTGCTGCATACATAGTTATTGAAATAGCCGATAAAAAATAACCGAATACTGTTGTCCCAAAGTATGGATCTATAGCACCAAAAGCATAATAGAAGAAGAATATAGCCACAGGGAGCGCTCCGAGAAAGATATTAATAGCAGTTCCTATAGCATTATATACGAAGAAGTCTTTTTGGTAGCCTTTGCGTGCAAGATTATCATTGAATCTCACGAAGTTTTCGAGAAGCTGCCACCATGGCCTGTAGACGAGGGTGCCGCATGCAGCTACTATCCAAGTAAAGAGTATGTTGAGCCAGACAAAGGTCTTCCCTGTAACTATTTTCTGAAATGCAAAATTACTCATAGTATCAGGCTTTAGAATCTCTATAAATGGCAGGTTGGCAATGAAGGGTGTAAATTCTGCAAAGACAGGTTTTAACATAAGAATAAGCATAGCTACACCAAATAGAGTAACTATCCCTGACCATCTTATTAATCCGTTTAACTCATTAAAGGCCTTGAAATCCCTGTCATTTCCGAGTGAGCCTGTGCTCTGCTGACTAGCCCTCTGGCTGTCACTAAGCTTCTTTATCCTATCGACTCTCTCGCATACAAGGCAGAGTAGGAATATCGGGACCAAGGGCCAAAATGCGCCTGCCCAGAACTCTGCGCTATCGAGCTGTTTTAATATATCCTCACCCATCTTTTTATATACGAGCACTACCGACACAGCAAAGATACCCTTTGACAGGCTTCTTATCATATGTCCCCATTCCCCAAGCCTTAGATTTCTTGCGGCCTGCCCTTCTATTCTCTGGGCTGCGCGCCACATCATCACCCTGTCAAGGATTGGGAGAAAATCCTTTTCTAGTCTTACAAAATTCGCTGCATCTTTATCCGCTATCGCCTCTGTAAGCTCTCTATCCTTTCCTACTCTATAACCAGGCAGGGCCTTTGCTACACCATCACTAAAGAGATTTTTCTCTATTAATATAAAATCCAAATGATTTGCTTTTATGATACGCTCAATAGGGATCTCTTTAAGATCGCCCTCTATACATTCTATCTTTGCAATACGCTTTCTTTTGATTGTGCCGGGCAGTCTCTTCTTTATAAAGGTAAGCCTTATCTTGCCCTGGAGGGATTCTTGAGTTTCAATAGTATCGGTATTGGGTAGGGTTGTTGGTTCATCTATAGCAAATATATTGTATGTCTCTTTATCGTCCTCTACAGCAAATCTATACCTCTTCAATCCCATAGGAGGAGCTCGTAAAGAGATGACACCCTGCCCCTCAAACTCACTATTAAACCCATCCCAGCGCGGTATGATGCTGCCGGTCATTCTGTCATATATATACGGAACACCTTCAACATATAGCACGCCTCCTGATAAGAGACTATCTACTGCGTCCGTATTGTTAAGTCCTATTATCTCTGTAATAAACTCTTCGATACTCTCTCTATGCAATGCTCGTTCAGCGATAGCCATATTTGATTCTATCTCAAAGGTATTGCTATCTAGCCATTTCATACCTATATGCCTACCTCTTACATACTGTCGTATTTCCGCTACTATTGCATCATCTCTCCCAAAAATCCAAGACCTTTTTAAGGGATTATATGTCCTGTGCTTTATCTCTTTGTAAGGATTGATGCGTTCATCCAATGTCACTCTTATGCTACGCCTATCAGGGTCTGGTATTATATATCTCTCCTTGCCTCTAAGACGATGCGGTACCAGGCCTTCCAGCTTAAGGAATTGCATTGCTCTCAATGGAACGCCGTAAATATTCTTCAAATGGAAATCGCGCATTCTCTCTGGTCTGAAATAGGGGTCGACTGATTCTATGGTAATGCCTACGTCTTCGAATATGAACTTCTCCTTGGCCAGGCCGTCTTTATCATACACAGCAACCCTCTTTGGTGGATTATCTGTATGAATAATGAATTTAGATGAGGCGTCTTCACCATAGAAGAGCGCTATTATTCTAATAAGCGGCCTGGGGATCAGGCCTAAGGGTATAAACCACTTCCAGAATTTCATTGAATCTATAAGGTCGATATTAAAATATATTAATATAAGTGACGTAGTCAATATTGCAACTAGGCTGATAAGACCATTAAAGTTATCTCTGAATGCCTGCGCCCTCCAGTATTCATCTGTAAGCCCTCTCTTTCGGGAATCTTTGAAAGAGCCTCTTGCTGCACCACTCTCTCCTGCAAGATACTGGTTCTTCTCATCCAATGGCGCTGTGGTATGAAATATACTCTGCCATATTATGTACATTATAATAAATATTATGCGCTGGTTTTCCATAGGATAATTACCCCAGATAGTCATGAAAAATACTGGGTATAGAAGGAGATATAATGTCCTTCCAGCAAGCGTTGTAAATGGGCTCCAAACCCCGTGCCACCGCCTCATTCTTACATTGACCTCTTCTTTTATGGCGTCTCCTAATCCGCCACCTCTTAACTTTGACTCCCCTATCTTAGATAGGCGATCTTCCATTCCACCTATCCTCATAAAACCAAGTGACTGCCCCCATATCTGTATAAAGTTTAGTATGAGGGTAAGGCCAAGCATAGAAAGGGCCAATATATTGTAGTTATTTTGAGCCATGGCAAGTATCTTCTGATATATAATAGCGCCCAGGATACCTCCCATAGCAGTGGAGATAAAGACTGTTATTGATGACCACTTATAGAGCCGGTCCTTCCTCGCTATATTTGCAAAGGCCCTGTACTTTTCTGGGGAGAACGGGAAGTAGGAGCGACTCTTCTTCCTTAATATAACCTCATTACGATGCTCACCCACCTTTTCATAATCATAGAGGCGGTCCAGTGTATATCTATGAACATTTCCTTCATCAATATAAATAAATTCCTTCTCTTCGCTTAATAGTTCATCCACCCTAAGAGGAATATCAAAGCGACTGGTTTCTGGATTACCCACATCCTGTCTATAAGCACAAATACTTACTGCCTTGTGATTTTTTCTACCACTCTTCATTATAAAATCTTTAACCAAGACTATGCCTTCCACCTGAGGGATCTTATCTCCATCTTCGTCGCCATCTACCATTTTGTATATATAAAAGACCTTATTATTCATTATGTCTTCATGCCGCATTCCTCTTATTTTAGGTAGAATTGTTCTATAATAGCTCTTTTCAGGCGCAATTGAATATGACACTTCGCTGTCAGAGTCTGCATAGAAGTATTTACTCATCTCAAGAGGAGCCCTCTCAAGCTCCAATGGAGTACCTACTAACTCCTGGCGAAATTCATCTATCTCTATCACTACTTCCTCTTTCTCCTGACTATATTTTACGGCAGAGCCGTATATCCATATTGATTCACCATTTTGCAGTTTCTCTTCTACATCTTCTCTCTCTTCCAATAGCGCCTTCAGGGCTTTGTGCCTTTGGCTTCCAGAAAACCCTTCAAGCGGTGCCTTAAGCTTATCGATGATACTTCCCCCCTTTTCATCAAAGAGCGCTTCTCTATTTATATATCCATCCTGTCCGAAGAATGCTGCACCAATATTATACGTAAGATTAATTAGTGAAAAAGAAGAGAAGCAGATTCCAACCCAAGCTGCATACGGCATTAAGAATAGAAGATGCCTTAAAATTAAATGCGGTACCCATCCTTGCGTTGTAGCCATATATAAAAAGATAAGTGGCAAGGCTATAATGCCTAACTTAAGCGCCAGTATGCCATTCTCTTTTATTCCAGCCTTTGCTTGTGCTGCCTTTTCTGCTGGTTCTTCTACTGCTGTTGTAATGACACCACCTCTTAAACTCCAGTCAATCTCTGTTCTGCCTCCATACCTTCTGTGCGCAGCCTCATGCCGCATAATAGAGTAGACTGTCATAGGTATTAATAATGCCCATGCTGCGTATGCCATTTTAAGCGATAATAGATTACCCGCTACAAATGACAAAATGAATAATCCAGCGATTATTGGCCCCATCACAATATTGACCCAGCCAAGGTGGGGATCTTTTTCTATGTCAACTGGGAGAGATCCTGGATCTATGCTTCTGAGTGCCCATTCTATCCATATCTTCCGTTGATAATTATCATCAGTAAGGCTCTCTCCTTTGCTTTTAAGCTCAGCCTCAAGCCTCTCAATCTTTTCATGTATACTAGCTAGGCGCTCAGCAATCATCTCCAGGTCGCCCATTCCTGCTTCCAGGATGTAGCCAAGGCCGCACGCAGCATTCCGATATATTGCCCCGCTCTCTTCGTCATCTTCTAATATCCTCAGGAAATTTTCTGCAAAGGCTTCCTCTTGATGTTTACCGATTACATAGATAGCCACTTTTCTTCTGTTTTCAGGAGCATTTTTCATGTTTAGCATACTCCTAAAAGGACCTCGCACTTCCATATTGAGGTCATGGCTTAACACATCGAGCTTTGCCATCATGGTAGCAGTATCAAGCCTCATGAGTTTATCAATTAATCTTTCGCCTTCCTTCCTTGGCCAGCCAAGCAGTATCTCCTTTCTCTTCTCTAATATATTCCTTGCCCTATCTTCCATCATCTCTGTCATGGAGCTATTATATCCGTCTAATCTCCATATATGGAGTGCCCAGTACATATTGACCCATGATACATCGCTTATATCGCCTTCGAGAACATGGCTTCTGAGCCACTCCCTCTCTTTGGGGTCAAGGAGTTTTTGCAGCCCATCTTCTATTAGGCGATGGAGTATCTCTTCTTTTGATGTATCTATACCACCAAAGTTTATCAGCCAATCAGTAAGCGGGATAATGCCTCTTTCTCTTATCATATATCTCTCTATATCGTGGATCTCATCAACAGTGGACTCTTTGCTACCATATGGTACATTGGCTACAGGTGCTACAATCTTAACATTGAGCTTGTCTGCCATTGCCTTATCTTTTATTACATATGGAGGGCCAGACGGCATCAAGATGGTAGCAGGCTTGGTAAGGATATCATCTGGATTGTCTAATCTTTCGCCTATTGATTCGTATTCAGGGTTAGTCAGTTTAAAGCCCTCTGGGTTATTCTCTCTATCCTCGGCCATTTCGCAAAGGCGTTCCAGGTCTAATCCATCTTTATTATATAATGCACAATACTTATCTGAAATTCCCAGGATCTTAAAATTATATATATTATATTTCTCCCTCTCTTTCAGAAGCCTGGCTATATTTGACCCTACTTCCCCAAAACCTTGAATTATGATACCCTTGGGCCCATCTGTATCTATATCAAACTCCTTCATGACCTCCTTATCTTCCAGAAGGGCGCATATACTCTCGAGCGCGCCGTAAGATGTTGCGCGCCAATCGTCATGGGAGAAGTAACCCTTCTCTTTTGGGCCGCCTGTTGTAAACGGTATTAGCTCAACATCCAGGTCTCTTGTAGCTTCTTCATACAATCCATCTATCCAGTCCATTATCTCTTCAATACCACACTGGTCAGGGCGCATATCAGGCCCCTCTATGCGGCTTACGCCTAATGTACCTAGATCGACAAAGCCTCTATATCCATCCACAGCTGCTTTAATCTGGTCTACTGTTGTCTCACTAGATGCATCCAGCCTTACTCCGCCCTTTGCCACTACATCTCCTCTTTCAAAGAGCTCTTGATCTCCATAAACACAAGTAATGAGGATATAATTATCACCATCTATCTTCAGGAATGATTTACCACCGTCAAAGAATACCTCCCCCACAGGGTTCTTAAATGCCATGCCCCTGGCAAGGTCGGTCGCCTCTCTTAATATATGACGCTCACTACTAATATCACCTCTTGCAGTAATAGTGTAATAGAGGGGAAGTTGTCTTCCCTCGAGCCCTAGATACTTTCCAAGGCTTCCATCCAGCATTACGCTAAACTCTGCCTTATGCTGGCTATAGTAAGAAGGTCTATTCGGATTGCAGTGTGAGTAACCCTCGCTCGTCTTTACAATATATTTGCTCAACTCTTGGGTAGTAATCTTCCCTTTTAGCTCAGGAAGATTAATAATGTTATCTAGAAGTAGCTCACGCTCTCTATTGTATCCAGATTCAGCTTGAGAAGCACTCTTACCAAGCGCCCTATTAATAAATGATGCAACAACATTGAATACAATCCAGCAAAAGAATACAAACAATGCAATATAGCCTCCAAATACCAAAAGGTCCGGCCATACAGATGCACTTTTATCCTGTGCAAATGCAAATGATTGCATAAGCATGGTAATGGGAAATGCAGAGATAATGGCTATTATCCGTGATCTATTGCCTCTCCTTGGTCTTCTTGCTTGAAGAGCAGAGACCATGTCTTCTTCTTCGGACACATCATCTGCTGCTTGCTCGAGATTACGCCTTGCCTTGAATATCAGGCTCTTAACTGCACTCACGCTTATGCGCATCCTGCTGGCTATCTCATCATAGCTCATACCCTTTCCTGAGAATAGGTATAGCGCATGAAATTGATCAGCATTGTGGGATCTTAGTACCTGGAGTGCTCTTAATAATTCTTGCCTATCTGCAGTTAGTACTGCTACCTCTTCAGGAAATGGTCGTGAATCAGGCAAGTTTACAAGTGTACTACCACCGTCAATAAAGTACTCACTGCTTCCTAAGCCATCCCCATTATCTCTTACTGAAAGTGGCATCTCTTTTCTGCGCTTAAGCTCATTTCGTATTAGATTAGTTATTATTACATCAAGCCATGTTCGCAGACTAGATTCATTTCTGAAGTCCTCAATCCCATCTTTTACTTTTTCATATATGCTACCAGTTGATATCTCGATCTGCTTATCTTCGAGAAGCCCTACGAGCCCTCTTTTGCTATAGCGGCGTGCAACTACATCCAGAACTTCACCAATAACAGCATGCACATTAATCGGTTCTCTTTTATCTGACTTAGCATCTGGCAGATCAAGCAGGGCTGATTCATCTTTAAAGAGATTTTTGCGAGTTACTGCTATGTTCATCGCCATTATCACCCCAGCCGACACTATAAACCCAAATATCCCCCATCCTAAGCTTAGCGTACTGTAATCACCACCCGTACTCGCCGTAGCAATGGCAGGGATTAAGAGAGTAAGGAGCGTGGAAATGAGTATAGTGGAATCGCCCCTTTCTTTTTGCTTTCCTTCTTCCCCATCTTCTTTTATGTAACCCGGCAATGCACTCTTTGCTGGGTTAAATCTTATCCCTTTTAACCTCTCATCTACAAATTTTATGATATCATTTGGTTCTGCGTTTATTAGATCTATACCAAGCTCTCTCTTTAGGTCTACTCCTTTCCTCACATTATAGGTACCGTATTCAAGCAAATATTTGGTCGCTGCCAGAGACAAGGCAAGCCTCCTCTTTCCATTGACAAGTGCCCAATATGCCTGTGTCCTGCCTATCTCTCTGTAGGGGGTATTCAATATGGCGTTTATTGCACTACTGAATAACCCCTGCCCTCGTTGAAGCATTAAGCCATCTCCAACATCTGTAAGGAGCACTGCGAGTGGATCCTGTCTATGCATCGTTAAAATATCTTCATAGGTTCTGATTACCTCTTCTCCATCATCGCTTTCGTCTCCCAAGTACCCCAATCTAAAGAATACAGGCTCTGCAAGAAAGTCCTGTTCTAAAACAACTGAACCATCGCCTCCTATAGCGCTGGCAGCGGCTTGATACCCCTTACTACCTGCCCTTCCTAGATAATGGGATTCAATTCCTCCCTCTTTCTCTTTTAAATCTCCAAAGGTCAATGGATAATCTACTTCTGCGTAAAGAGGGTGGCCCAGTACTCGATAAAAACCGCCCTCTGCTACATCTATCTTAATATAACCTTTTTGGGCATGTTCGATGGTTATGCGCTCACCTTCAAAAACAGTAGAGGTGTATTGCTGGGGTTCTACTTGTCCCAGCTCTCTGACAAGTCTATGTACGAGCATTTTGCTAGGCTCTTCTCTAATGGTCAGTATTTCTATTATTGCTTCTGGGAAGTAATTAATTATTGCATCGATAAAGATTGCTATCTTTGCCTCAGAGATAGCCGATTGCGAGAGATGAAAACTGTCTAGCGAAATAAAGAATCTGAAATTATCGCGATTATCCGGTGGAATCTTACCCCTTATCCATTCAACCTTCTCCCTTGCCCTCTCTCTCGCCTTTTCAGGAAATTGTTTTGGGTCAGGAAGGACGCTTGCATTCGTATTAAGCCTACTGGTGGCAGGTCGTTCTTGTCCCAGCAAAAATCCTAAGGTATCCTTATATTTTGGGAGTAGTGGCTCGCCACCACTTATCTGAATGCCTCCCATACGCATTTCGCTATCTTCTATAAAACCCTTAAGCGCTTCAAGTCTCAATACTCTTTTATCTTTGGGGGAGCATGAGAACATGCACATAGGACACCTTCCTGTACATTTAAAGCCCAGATGTATACATGTATCTGTTGGGAGCCAGCCATTGCCCCTTGCTGTATCATTTCTATTGTATTCAAAAAATCTATTCCAACTCTTTCTAAGCGCTTCGACCTTATCCTGATAATCCTGATAAAGGTCCTCCTCTTCAACGATATCGCGGCTTTTAAAAATCTCGCTAACTCTTGTAAGGACACCTTCAACAGTCATCCTATCTGCATGCCTTGAGTCGTTTACGGCTATGCCTTCAGGTTCTTGTGCCCCCTGTGCAGGAAATACACTTATTGAAAAGGCCGGTATACTGTCTACTTTCAGTACTTCCGCATTGATACCTTCATACTTTTCGGATAGCTTAAAGAGCATAGAGAGGTATGAAGCAAACGATTTGTCTGTTGCACTGGGCTCCATAGTCTGTGCAGCCGCTAAGGTATCCTTAGTCAATGCGCCGCCTCTTGCAGAGAATCTTACACCCAGCATCCCTCTATCATCTCTTACGTGTTCAACGGTATAGAAGAATCCCTCTCCCAACTCAGAAACATTTAGTTGTTTATCTATAAGCATCCTCATTAGATTTTTGCACAGAGAGAATCTTGTAGAAAATGTTTCCGTTCCAAATCCATCTCTATGATACGTCAAGCTAAGATAGGATAAATCCCCTGAGTATGCCATAGCTGGAAGCTCAATAAGGGTCCAAGCCTCTTGAAGCTTGTCTGTAAACCTTCTCTCTTCCACAAGATCTTCTTTGGTAATATTAACTACTTTCAACTTTGTCGGCATTGGTAGACTTTCAACATGCCACGATGAAATATCGCTAAACAGTCTATTAAGGGCATCGCCAATTATATTACTAATTTCTCTCATATCTATTGATAATAAAAGCAATATCCCAAGAATAAAAATAAGGCCTGTTACGCCTAAACTGGGTAGATTGTAATTACTATCCGTACTTGCAGTAGCAATGGCAGGGATAAGCTTTTCGAGGATGAGGGCAAAGGGGATGGTGAGGGTAAGCCAGGGCCATTTTGTCTTTGCTGGTAATTCAAAACCGTATTTGTCTATTAGGGCATCTATCTTTCTTTGCTGATAAGCTAAAAGCATGTCCGCATCTATCTTTGCATATACATCTTTTTTATCTGAACCTGCTTCTTTAAGCATCTTCACTATTTCCGGGGTAATTAGTAATATCGTTGCATACTGCTTCCGTTGAGCATACTTCTTCATAAATAATGTAAATAATTGATGTCCTATACCACTGTATCTTCTATCTTTCTGCTGGATGTCTCCAATCCTATCGCGATTCCATGGAGCTATCTCAAGTCTCCTAAGCCTCTTGGTCCCACCCATATGCCAAGGATCATCAGTCACTACAAAATATCCCTCTACCTCATTATTCTCAGATATGGCATAGCAATATCCAGCCCTAGCTACAGTTCGATAAGATTGAAGCTTCATAACCGTGGGATAAAGCTTCATATCAGCATCGTTAGCCTCAAGTGCTTCTACCCACCTTTCAAAGCTGCCAGCTATAGCATGAGCTAATCGAGAATCAGCTTCTATATCTTCCGAGTATACTATCTTTAATGGCGCTACCACATCTGCTTCATTGTTCAGGATGAATATCTTATCTTCATACCAGCCCTTTAAAAATTCAGCCCTGCGTGCAGCCTCTTGCTTAGCTGTATCTGGACCATCATCTTTAACTGCTTTCCTAACCGCGCTCTCAGTTAAAGCACTCTCCCTCACCCTTCTTAGCTGACTCCAGTCACTCCTGTCAAACCCATAGCAAGTGCTGTTTATGGTAAAGCAGAGGATAAGAAGCCAGGAGATTATTTTTTTGTAGGGCAGGTTAAAGCTTGTCCCATAATAGGGCATGGCCTGCTTATATGATATTAGTCTTATAATAGTCTCTGTTGTCTTTCTTAGCATATATGTGTACTCGTTTTTGTCTCTCGTTCTTTTGGGGACAGTTCTTCATGAAAAACTGGTGCAATAAGAACTGTCCCCTTTTGTGTTGGGGGGTGTCCCTATAAAACAAAAGCTGAGCCCATATGTACCCCATATAAGCTCAGCTATCCCCTAATAGCTATCCTACGATCTATTGTCGTAACTACAGTCTTTATAAAACGTTATGTTAAATCTATATAAAAAAATGACCTGACTTTATTTATATGTTTATATTATACCATATATAATACAAAAGTCAAGGGCTACATACTAGCTTTTTTGATATCTAACACCAGTAAGCATTAGGGGACGGGGCAATTAGAAAGTGATAGGGACGGTTCTCAGACTAAACTTGGACCCGTCCCTAATTATAATCCTAGACCTGTCCCTTGTGTAACTCATTTAAGGGACAGGTTTGGGATTGATTTTGGGGACAGGTCTGGGATTACGTTCGGAACCGTCCCTATCTTGAATAACGAGGGATGATGTTGTGCCATTTGTCTTGGGTCTTTAGGATGAGGTCGCATACTTCACGGACTGCTCCCCTTCCCCCATGGCGCTTGGTAACGTAGTGGGCAGCTTCTTTTGCTTCGTCAATGGCATTGGGCACACTCACTGCAAAGCCTACCCTCTTTAGGACAGGTACATCTATGAGGTCATCACCCATGTAGCAGATCTCTTCTGAGTTTAGATTAGACTTCTTTAGTAACTCTTCGAAGGCCTCAAGCTTATAGAAACAATTCATGTAGAGATACTTTACTTTAAGGTCTTTTGCGCGTCTCTTTACTATTCTAGAGCTCTTTGCTGTCATAATACCTGCATCTATTCCAACCCTCTTTAAGAGGATCACGCCAAAGCCATCCTGGACATCAAAGAACTTAAGCTCATTGCCTTTATTGTCATAGACTATCCTGCCATCAGTCAAGATGCCATCTATGTCCAATAGGATGAACTTGATCTTCTTTATCCTGGCTTTAAGCTGTGGAGTGATCATTAGACTAGACCTGCTTTGAGGAGGTCCTGGACATCGAGGAGGCCGACAGGTCGTCTGTTTTTATCGACTACCGGCACTTCATCAATTCTCTTTGA
>CAYLIX010000030.1:0-11483 GCA_964383775.1 uncultured Planctomycetia bacterium | reverse complement strand
CAAGCACTTACCTCTGCAAATGGTGTGATTACAGATCTCTTTGCCCTGTCTGGGATAAGAATTGAAGAAGAAGTTACTCACCATATACAATAAACTCTACAAACATTTCGGCCCCAGGCACTGGTGGCCAGCCGATACACCCCTGGAAGTCATAGTCGGCGCGATCCTTACCCAGAATACTGCCTGGTCCAATGTAGAGAAGGCTATCTGTAATCTAAAGATAAAGAAGCTCATAAACCCAAAAGGCCTTGCAAGGATCAAGAAGAGAGACTTAGCAAGGCTTATACGGCCTGCGGGTTATTACAATATCAAGGCAGATAGGCTCAAGAATTTCATAAATTTTTTGTGGAAGGGATATGGCGGGGATTTAGACAAATTATTTAAACTGCCGCTCTCTGAATTGAGAGAGAAGCTTCTTAATATAAGCGGTATAGGGCCTGAGACTGCAGATAGCATACTCTTGTATGCAGCAGGTCACCCTGTATTTGTAGTGGATGCTTATACCAAAAGGATGTGCCTGCGTCATAAGATCATATCTATGGATAAAGATTATCATGATCTTCAGAAGCTCTTTATTGATAATCTCCCGCGTAGACGTACCCTCTTTAATGAATACCATGCCCTTATAGTAGAACTAGGTAAAGAGTTTTGCAGGCCAAAGCCGCTATGTAACGAGTGTCCATTGCTTGGCATATAATTATATTGTATTATTAACATTAAAGCCTTATAATATTAGGGCAAGGTAAGCTTAAACAAGCCCAATATGCATATACTAAAAAAGCTAATAATAACACTGCTGGTAATACTTATAATCGCCTCATCTGTCTGGTACCTCAAAAAGGTCTTTCTGGGTGATGTCAGGTTTGATATTGTAAAACACTTCTCATTCTCTGAAGAGAACTCCCTTAAAGAATGGAAAGAGAAGGTCTTTAAGGGCAGGGTTGTATACAAGATAGAGGGCCAGGAAAGAGACAGCTTTGTACTGGCTACGAGCAAGGGCACGGCCTCTGCGCTCTTTTATAAGATAAAGATGGATATGAAGAAGCGCCCGGTAATCAGCTGGAAGTGGAATGCAAAGAAATTTCCTACCAAAGGCGGCCAGGAAGATCTTAACAAGGCAAAGCAGGACGATTTTGCTGCAAGGGTATATGTCATATTCCCAGCATTATTCTTTACGCATACAAAGTCATTGGAATATATCTGGACCAATGATATTGAAGAAGGTACTATAGCTCAAAGCCCCTATTCCAAGAATCTGCAGCTTATAGTGGCAGAGAGCGGTAAGAAGAAAGGCGCAGAGTGGGTTTATGAGGAGAGGGATATCTACGAAGATTATATAAAGGCCTTTGGCCAGGAGCCGCGGTATAATATAGGCGCTATAGCCTTTATGACCGATGCAGACAGCACAAAGAGCTTTGCAGAGACCTTTTACGATGAGATAAAGATGGGGTACAAAGCGAAAGAATAGGAGAGAAGATATGAGAAACATATTTTCAGTCAGATCCAAACTGCAGCGAAAATATCTAAGGCTGATCGAATTGTCTATTCTTCTACCTACGTTTTTGGTGGTGGCCTGCCTATATTATCTCGTATTTTCACTGGTCGCAGAGGAGATAGCAATACCAGAATTTATTGCTACTACGCTCTATCCTGCGCTGGAGAGGATAAATATAATACTGGTAATAGGACTGCCGATACTCTTTTTTGGCCTCTTTTGGTGGGGGCATGTCCTGACACTGCGCCTGACCGGCCCAATAGACCGGCTAAATAGAGAACTGGGCGAGATATCGCAGGGAGATTATTCCAGAAGGATAAGTGTACGCAAAGATGATGACCTGAAGAGTTTTGTAGACAAGATCAATATGGTATTGGATGCAGTAAGAAGGAGCAGAGATTAACTAGATGTTATTAATAATAAATTCTGGAAGTTCTTCTATTAAGTATAAGTTATTCAGCAAGGATCCCAGACTTTTGGTTATTGCCAAGGGTATTATAGATAGGATAGGTATCAGGGGTAGATCACAGGTAAGGGATCATAGCGCTGCAATAAGACTTATACTCGATAGACTGGATAGCAAAGTAGAAGTAGTAGCGCATAGGGTAGTGCACGGCGGAGAGGCCTTTAAAGGCCCTGTTGTAATAGATAAGCATGTGATTAAGAAGATCAATAGCCTCTCCAGGCTTGCGCCTCTTCATAATCCCCCCAATCTCTTAGGGATAAAGGCATGTAAGAGATTTCTTCCAAAGGCCAAACAGATAGCCGTCTTTGATACAGCGTATTATCAGACATTACCAGAGGCCGCTTATCTGTATGCCGTACCTTATGAATTATATAAGAGATTTGGTATACGTAAGTATGGATTTCATGGTACTTCACATAAGTATGTTGCTATAAAGACTGCC
The DNA here is from genome assembly GCA_964383775.1 of uncultured Planctomycetia bacterium. GTDB lineage: Bacteria > Omnitrophota > Gorgyraeia > JABMRJ01 > JABMRJ01 > CAYLIX01. Next base: position 9,080 of record CAYLIX010000030.1, on the reverse strand, counting down.
GAGGCGTTAAATAGACCCTTAAGGGATCTTAAGATTATTACTTGCCACCTTGGAAATGGCTGCAGTGTGACTGCAACTAAGGAGGGTAAGGCAATAGATACGAGTATGGGCTTTACTCCTTTAGAAGGGCTTGTTATGGGCACTAGATCCGGTGACATAGATCCTGCTATACCGTTATATCTAATGAAGAAGGGCCTTAGCGGGAATGCTATTGACGATATCCTCAATAAGAGAAGCGGGCTTCTTGGTGTATCAGGTTTAAGTAGTGATATGCGTGATATATACAGGGCAGTGAAGATGGGTAACAAGAAAGCAAAGTTGGCATTTGATATGTTTGTCAAAGGAATAGAGAAGTATATAGGGGCCTTTGCAGCCCACATGAATGGAGTGGATGCCATAACATTTACAGGCGGTATTGGCGAAAATCATGCGCCTACAAGAAGGGCAGTATCCAAAAAATTGAATTACTTGAACGCTGATATACTGACTATTCCTACTGATGAAGAGACGATGATCGCAAGAGAGACGAAAGACTTATTAAAATGGTAGAGATACGTTTTCATGGAAGGGGAGGGCAAGGCTCAGTCATAGCATCCAATATACTTGCTGAAGCAGCTTTTAAAGAGGGCAAGCATGTGCAGTCATTCCCTCACTTTGGCGTAGAGAGGCGAGGGGCGCCTGTAGTCGCCTTTACCAGGATAGGGGATGAGCGAATACGCATAAAACATAAGATATATAACCCTGATTGCATAATAATACTCGACCCTACACTCATAAAGGCTGTAAATGTCATAAAGGGGCTTAAAGAGAATGGGCTCATACTTGTAAACTCTGATAAGGACCCGAAGAAATTTCCCTGCAGCAAAGAGTTTAAGGTAGCAACGGTAAATGCATCAAACATAGCAGTGAAGCACAGCCTGGGTACAAAATCTACACCCATAGTGAATACAGCGATTCTCGGCGCATTATCTAAGTTTACCGGGATAGTAAAGCTCGATTTTATATTGAAGGCCATAGACGAGAGAGTACCATTAAAACAAAAAGAGAATAGAGATGCCGCAAAAGAGGCGTACGAAAAAGTCAGGTTCTAAAAAGGTAAAGCACATAAAGTTTGCTGCACACAAGGATCTACCCTTATGCGCCGTCTCTCTTGCCAATACCCTGAACAATAAGACTGGAAGCTGGCGTTCATCAGTGCCTGTAGTGGATAATAAGAAATGCATATCATGCGCCATATGCTGGAAGTTTTGTCCGGAGCCATGCATAACCATGGTTGATGGGTATCCGGTAATAGATTATGACTATTGTAAGGGCTGCAGTATATGTGTAGAGGTTTGTCCTAAGAATGCGATCAATTACGAGAAAGAGAAGAAATGAAGCGTGTAATAACAGGTAACCATACAGTCTCATTTGGAGCAAAGTTATCACGGGCAGAAGTGATAGCAGCCTATCCTATAACCCCACAGACAGAGGTGGTAGAAAAGCTCTCAAATATGGTGGCAGATGGGGAGCTTAAGGCAAAGTTTATCAAGGTGGAGAGTGAGCACTCTGCCATGGCTGCCTGTATAGGGGCTTCTGCAGTCGGGGCAAGGGCATTTACAGCCACATCTTCGCAAGGGTTAGCCCTTATGCATGAGATGCTTCACTGGGCTGCCAATGCGCGTCTACCTGTAGTCATGGCCAATATTAATAGGGCCATGGGCCCTCCATGGAATATCTGGGCTGATCAGACCGACTCTCTTGCACAGAGGGATACAGGATGGCTCCAATTCTACTGCGAAAGTAACCAGGAGATACTCGATACTGTAATACAGGCCTATAAGGTATGTGAAAAGGTGATGCTCCCAGGTATGGTAGTCTTAGACGCATTTTTACTATCCCATACATCTGAACCAGTAGAGATACCCCAGCAAAAGAAGATAGACGAATACCTTCCAAAGTATGACCCAAAGTATAAGCTCGATGTAAAGCACCCTCACACCTTTGGAGGGCTTACAGGTACCAACTGGTACTATGAATTAAGATACAAGATACAGAGCGCCATGGAGGAATCACTCAGTCTTATCAGGGATGCAGACCGTGAATTCAAAAAGTCCTTTGGAAGAGGTTATGGACTTATAGAAGAGTATAAGACCAAGGATGCAGATATATTACTCGTAGTCTCTGGCTCAATGTCCCAGACTGCCAAAGAGGCAGTTGACATAATGCGTAGGAGCGGGGAGAAGGTAGGCTTATTAAGAATGAGATTATTCAGGCCATTTCCTAAGGACGATTTAAGAAAGGCTATAAAGAAGGCAAAAAGAATTGGGGTTATAGATAGGAATATCTCCTTTGGAAATGAAGGTATATTCTATAGTGAGATAAAGTCAGCGCTCTTTAATGAAAAGGATGCCCCACCTATAAGCGGATTCATTGCAGGATTGGGTGGGCGCGATGTTACGATAGATGATTTTATAAGGATAGCCGGAGAGATTAAAGAGGCAAAGAGGGCAAAGGATATTACATGGGTAGGCCTAAGAAAGTAAGATTATCAATACCGCAGGAAGAGATAATGTCTCCGGGGCATGTTGCATGCCAGGGATGCGGGGCAACGCTCGCCATGAGATATGCCCTGAAGGCACTCGGAAGAGATACCATACTCGTCATACCTGCGTGCTGTTACTCTATAATAGACGGGCCATTTCCATACTCATCTGCAGGGGTTCCATTATTCCATACAGCGTTTGAGACGGCTGGTTCGGCTGCATCAGGTGTGGCAGCAGGATTGGAAATAAAGGGTAAGAAGGATATCAATGTCCTTGCATGGGCAGGAGACGGAGGGACTGCAGATATTGGCATCCAGGCCTTATCAGGTGCAGTGGAGAGGGGAGACAACTTTATATATGTCTGCTATGATAATGAGGCATACATGAATACGGGTATACAGAGAAGCTCTTCCACACCTTATGGCGCATGGACCACGACTACACCTGCAAAGAATTACAAAAAACTACCTAAGAAGAATATGATAGATATTATGGTGGCGCACACAATACCTTATGCAGCCACTGCAAATACATCATATCCAGAAGACTTTATAGCAAAGATGAGGAAGGTCAAAGAGATTCAAGGCCCAAAATATATACAGATACTAGCCCCTTGTCCTACAGGCTGGAAGTATGCATCTGGTAAGACCATTGCACTTGGAAAGCTTGCGTATGAGACCTGTATATATCCAATATATGAGGTGATAGAGGGTAGATATATAGTCAAAAAGCCTTCCAAAAAGAAGCCAATAGATGAATATCTAAAGCTCCAGGGGCGTTTCAGGCATCTAAAGAGAGACGAGATAGATAAGATGCAGATGAATATTGATGAGGCATGGGAGAAGCTTCTCAAAAAGGAGAGTTTATAAAAATGCAGCCCCAAGATTCGGGGCTGCATATATACGGTAATAGGACGGATGGCTGCAGTCTGGTTTAGGCTTTAAGCCTGAGATCCCTAATGGGAACAGTTACTGCGCCACCCAATATAAGTATACCTGAAAGATTCTCCAAAAGCAAATTTTACGTTAATAAAAAATATCAAGATAATAAACTGTAACCTATTATATTATAAAGAGTTAAGACGAAAAATATCATTAAATATATGAAAGTTAGTTTATTTTTTTGCTTATACTAGTAGTATATGATATAATTATATGGGGTAGTTAGGAGATGGGGCGTATCTCTTGGCAGCAGACAAGAGGTGTGCCTTTTTTTGTGGGATTTATATGCTAAGCATGAAAAAATTTAATATTATAAGACTAATACCATATAAGCTTTTGTCCTGCCTACTCATCCTATGCTTTTTTGCAACTAATCTCTCACATGCAGACACATTACGTCAAGCACGTGAAGCCATGCTTGGTCAGGTTGAAGAAGCTCTTGCGCAAGAGGCTATAATAGCAACGCTTGCGCAGGCGAGTGAGATTGGATCAAAATTATCAACCTTAGGTCACGATATAAGATCTTGTATACCTACTGTTCAGGGTTTTGCTCCATTACTTATGGAGAATTTAGAGCCATGTAACCAGCCAGAACTTATTAGTACTATAGCTCGTATTCAAGCCGTTTCCCTGGAACATGCAAAAGGTGTTGAAAATATAACTAACACCTTTGCTACAAAGCAAGAGGTGCAGGATTTAGACTTAGCAAATAGAATGATTAGCGAGGCACCAACTGCAATAGCAGCTTTGCTTATACCAGATAGTGTGTTGGATATAGCAATGGCTATTGAGCTTCCTGATCACCCTGATTTAAAGAGAGAAGATGCTGAAGAAGCCCTTGGATATATCAGGCAAGGGCTCTTGGTTTTTAATAGACTATTACATGATTTTCTGGATGAAGTAAGGGAACCAGTATCTTTAAACATTAATGACATAGTGCAAAGTGATACTACCCATGCAATTGGCCATGATAGAGTTGCTGTAACTTATGATTTAGCTACCCAGCTTCCGCACATATTAGCATTTCCGGGTGATGTAACTGCCATATATAGCAATCTTATAAAGAATGCCATTGAGGCTATACAGGATAAAGGCGAAGTCTCTGTAAGGACATGGGTAGAAGATGGCATGGTATGTTTGAGCATTGCGGATACTGGTTCTGGCATAGCTCCTGGAGATATTCCAGAGATCTTTGATAAAGGAAAGACTATGGGCAGAGAAGAGGGTACAGGCCTTGGTCTGCATATTGCAAAGAGCAATGTTGAACGTTACAAAGGTACGATCGAAGTCGCATCTCTTGCAGCTTGTAACCAGGAGATATGGAGCCTCGCTAGATATACAGCTACTGAGGAGACGAGAGAGTTCTATGATCATTTTCTCCCAATCTTAAGAGAATACAGAAGACTTATTAGCGACTTAATCGATGAGCTTGAAGCTAGTGATGTTGTTAATTGGGATAAGATAGATTCCTCTATTGCTGCAGCTACAACTTTAGTAGACAGTATGAGAGAATGGCAAGAGACAGTTGAAGAACCTTCTGAATATTTTATAAGGCAGTTTTTTATAAATGGAGGTGTTGGCCAGTCAACCATGGGTGGCGTGAATATGGTTCTTGGCCCGGCTTCTATGGCCAGAAGCATAGATGAAAAAGATATATATAATCTAAGATTCTCAATTGCAATGCTTGATGGCAGTATTGAGCTCCTACGCCGCCATATCGAGGGCTTTGACACTGCATCTGGTGCTACCTTTACAATCCGTTTGCCTATTGCCCCAGAAGCACCACATAGAAAAGAAGTAGATGATTTGAGTCTGCCAAGGCCTGCACAGGAAGACGAGCCAGACCCTGCCCAGGACCGCGCCCACCACACTGGAGCCTAAGAGCCTAAGGGACGGTTCTCACGCCAATCCCAGACCTGTCCCCAAAACTAATCTCAGAAGTGTCCCCATAAAATACTTGATTTCTATTATCTTGTGAGGTATTATTAGCCCATGAAATATTTTCCTAAAGGTTTAAAGGCAGTCATATTTGACTTGGATGGGGTTATTGTCAATACCATGCCTTTCCATGCCAAGGCATGGCAAGATACATTTCGCAAGTTTGGCATAAAGGTGACCAAAAAAGAGATATATTTAAGAGAAGGGGAGAAGTGGGATAAGACCTTTTATGATATAGTAAGGCTGCACGGCTTTAAGATCACTCCCAAGATCAAAGAGGCTGTATTTAAGCACAGGGAGAATGTCTTTAAGAATATCCTAAAGATACGTATATTCAAAGATGCCCCACCTCTCTTGAACTGTCTTAAGAATAAGGGGTTTAAGCTAGCCCTTGTTACTGGTACCCCGCGAAAAGAAGTTAAGAGGATCCTGCCTAAGGATCTATATAAGCTATTTAATGTCATTGTCCCCAGTGATGAAGTAACGCATGGCAAGCCGCACCCAGAGCCCTATAATAGGGCTCTAAAGGCCCTAAGACTCAAGCCCAAAGAGGCCATTGTTATAGAGAATGCGCCAAATGGCATAAAGTCTGCTAAGGCTGCTAAGATGAGGGTATTTGCTGTGGAGACATCCCTTCCAAAGCAATATTTAAAGGGGGCAGATAAGGTATTTAGCTCATTAAGCCAGATTAATAGGGCTGTGAAACTATGCCCTATCAATAATCCTTAATATCTCTCTATAGGTCTTGGCCCTGTTTATGGCGTCTCTCATCTTCCTTGCCTCATACTTACCCCTGAAATACCACACAGAGATCTTACGCATATCTCCTATCATAAACTCCTCAGGAGTGTTCTTCCATGTCTTGAATAGCTTGAGGTGTCTTTTGACCACCCTCTTTATACTCAAAATGGATGGGGGAGGGGGGCATTTTTTACCTAAGAGAGAGACCTCTATTTCGCGGAATATCCAGGGCCTTCCAAGGGCCCCTCTGGCTACTAAAAGGCCATTACACCCAGTCTTATCCAGCATCTCTTTTGCCAGTTCTGGAGATAGTATGTCTCCACTGGCTATAAGGGGTATATTTAAGGCCGCTTTTACCTCTTTTATGGCCTCATAGTCTACGCTTCCTGAATATGCTTGTTTAACAGTCCTACCATGTATAAATACTGCAGAGGCGCCATTATCCTGGGCTATTTTGGCCAATTTCAGGCCTTGTTTACGGTCATTATCATCATGCCCCAGCCTCATCTTTATAGTGATCGGAATATCAGTAAAATCGACCATTTTTTTGATGATCTTGCCTGTTTTTAATGGGTATTTTAAGAGACTTGAACCAGCTCCCTTTTTAAGGATCTTTGGGGCAGGACAAGCGCAGTTTAGGTCTATTATTGAGGGTCTTATATGCTCCAAAACTATAGATATGGCATCTACCAGGATTTTTGGGTCAGAACCGAGCAATTGGACGCCCAGGGGAGAGTCTTTTTTAGTCGTTTCAAGCATTCTAAGGGTACGCTTGCTCTTATAAGCTAGACTCTTGGCATCTACCATCTCAGTGAAGCAGAAGGGGCACCCATAGGCTCTTATAAGGGTGCGGAAGGGGAGATCTGTGCATCCTGCCATTGGCGCCATCATAAGAGGGTTTTTTTGAGTATAATTGCCAATCTTTATCATACTGATATTATACTGTAAATTTTGAGGTTGTCAATGGGGACAGTTCTTCATGAAAAACTGGTGCAATAAGAACTGTCCCCATATAGTAGGGTTATAGTAGCATATTAGAGGCGTGAACCTCTATAGCCACTCTTTTCCCTATAGCGTAGTTAACATAATATATATTATAGGACATATGCAATATAGGAGAACTGAAGCGTATATAGCCTTGTATAGGTTTGTCTCTCTTGGATTTTAATGGATGCTTTAGGTAGGATTTTTGATGGTTTGCTGCCCTTTTCTTTTACGCTTAGGGCTCTCTATTATCTTAATGGTCTTACCCAGTACAAGACCCTCTATTAAGGCCTTTCTGGCGCTCTTTAAGACCCTACTATAGGTCTGTTGTGAGATATTCATTGACGTAGCAGCCTCTTTCTGATTAAGGCCTATGAAATCAGCCAATCTTAGGGCTTCATAGCTATCCAGCTCAAGATTTACATATCCAGGCCTACCAATATGTCCTCTCGGGCTGAATTGCCTTATAAAAGGCTTTTCAGCCACTTTTCTCGCCTTTTTTGGCCTTCCGCGCTTATTCTTCTTCATATTAAACCCGGTATTTTACCTTGTTAATTAAACAACTTATCCACAGATTATATTAATGAGTATATACCCATTAATAGTATACATGAATAATGAGGGTATGTCAAGGGCTTGAAATCCATCCCCTGCTACTTGGGGACACCTCTGGGATTGTGTCTAGAACCGATCTGGGATTACGTTGAGAACCGTCCCTAAGGATGTTTGTAGATGTAGAGGAATACTTTGTGAAGGTCTGGGAGGTGTGCTTTTTCGAGCAGCATACCATAGGTATGGATCTCCTTTGCCCCTCCCCAATGCATCTCCTCATCCTTCTTATGCCATTTTATGCTTCCTATGGCCTTTATGGTGTGGTTTTCGCCTGGGATATCGATCTCCAGGGTAACGGGCTTGTCCTTTTCCAGCGCTTTTTCGGTCGTGATCTTAGCGCCAGATTCACTTATATCGGCAAGGCGGCACCTTATTATGCTTGATGACCCAGGTTGAGTGCACCAGATATGGAATTTCGTATTTATCCGTATTTTTCGGGATCTTCTGTCTACCATCTTATTTGTGGTGGGTTAATAGATATTCAGCTATCTTTTTGTCTGCAGGAGCGAGATTTAATGTCTTTATTTCATCTGGGGTTGCCCATTTTACTTCATCACATTCAATACAGCTTGGAGTGCCGTTTTTAATGGTACCGTTGTAGAGATATACGAATATCTTCATAGTATCATTTTCATCTTCAAAGACGTTTAAGACCTTTTCAATGCTTATCTCGATATCTAACTCTTCCTTTATCTCTCTCTTTACCGCGCTTATCTTATTTTCACCCGGCTCTACCCTTCCTCCCGGGAATTCCCACATTGACCCGTACTGGTCATCCTTCTTTCTCTTACAGACAAGGTACTTTCCCTTGTTCTCTAAGAGTGCGCCTACTACATCAAATATATCCTTGCCCATTATCAGTCTCCTTAAAATAAGTATACCATTATTTTGAATAAATTGCTATAGCATCAATCAGTTTTTTTCCATTTCTTGAGGGTTCTACCGCAGTCCCGCTCAATATCTCTCTGGCAGTATACACTCCCTGGTAATATGAATGATTTGCTGTTCTGTTGGGTGTAATGGCAATACCCTTTAAACCTATTCCTGCAAAGAGCCCTTTTGATCTGGAATAGGTAAATATACCCCCTTTGAATGTAATATCCGCGCCCAATTCTGCATTCCTACCTACAGGGCCGACAACCAGTGCACTATTTGTACCTATACTGAAGGTATTCTCCAGCAATCCTTCAAACCCGCGCTCTGTGGGTATGACGAATATCAGGTCTATGGATTGAGCGCCTAGCTGCAGGCCATAGCTTATGCCGCTTACCTTGAAGAATGCAGGCGGCCCCCAAGATCTCGTTTCTTTATCGCGATATAGTACGACACCCTCACCATA